>CAXNFZ010000046.1:0-14161 GCA_964201495.1 Chloroflexota bacterium
CGATACGGTGGCGGTGATGCTGGGCGGGCGATGGCGTGTTTCGCGGATACCAATTGGGCTTTGCGCACTCCCCATACTGACGTGCAGCCCGAATCATCGCTATCATCGGCCGAATGCGCGCAGTGCTGCTTACACTTTTTCTCGACGTGCTGGCCTACAGCATGATCGCTCCGCTTCTCCCGTTTTACGTGCGAGACCTGGCGGGCGACGGCGCAGCGACGGCGTGGCTGTCCGGCATGCTCGGCGCCGGCTATGCAGTCATGCAGCTGATCTCAGGCCCGATCCTCGGTACGCTCTCCGATCGCCGCGGTCGTCGGCCAATTCTGCTCGCCTGCCAGGCGGGCACAATCATCAGCTTCGCTCTGCTGGCCAACGCCACGACGATCGAAATGCTGTTCGCCGCCGTGCTGATCGACGGGCTGACAGGCGGCAACCTGACGACCGCTTATGCATACATCGCCGACATTTCAACGTCAGCCAATCGCGCACGCAACCTGGCTCTCGCCAGCGCAGCGTTGGGCCTCAGTGTGACCGCAGGCCCGGCACTGGGTTCTCTGCTGGCAGCCTCCGGCGCACCCGTGACCGTCGCAGCCTGCCTCGCAGCAGCAGCAAGCTTCATCTCTGCCGCAGTGTTTTTGCCAGAATCGCGGCCGCCTGCGCAGCCGACGCCGCGCATGGCCGGCACGCCGCGATACAACCCGGCAACGATTCGGCTGCTCGCCGCAATCTTCGCCACTAATCTTTCGTTCGCCGGATTACAGGCAAACTTCGGCATCTTCAGCGCCGATCGATTTTCATGGACGCCGAGTGAGACGAGCGGCCTCTTCGCATTTATCGGATGCTGCGCAGTGCTCGCGCAGGGGCTGCTGCTCCCCGCAGCGCAGCGGCGCTTCGGCGATCGCGCACTGATCACGGGCGGGCTGCCGCTGCTGGCCCTCGGCCTTGCCGGAATCGCGCTGGCCAGGGACGCGCGCTGGCTATTTCCTGCGGCTGCGGCTGCCGCCCTCGGCAGCGGCTTTGCGCTTCCGACGCTCAGCGCCACTGCAGCACAAGCCGCGGCAGAACAACGCGGGCTGCTGATGGGAGCGACGCAGTCACTGCTCGCCATCGCCAATATCACTGCACCTCTGATGACCGGCGCTGCCTACACATTCGTCGCACCAGGCGCACCGTACTTCGCAGGCTGCGCCTGCGCGCTGCTGGCCTCTGTCGCCGCCCATCGTGCATTTGTCATCCTGCGCATACAGCGATGATGCGTTCCGCCACCCGCTGAGCGCCGTTCTCGTCGCGCATGCGTTCCGCACACGCACGTGCGCCGCGACGCAGGTACGTGTCATGCAGCGCCTCGTCGATGCGCACGAGCCATCCAGAGCGCCCTGTGATGCGAGAAGCCGGCGCAGCAGCCGCATTCGCCGCATGCGCACGTTCAGCCCAGAATTTTTGATCAGCAAACGCCGGCAGCACCACCGCCGGCGTCCCGGCGTGCGCCGCCTCTGCGGTGGTGCCGGCACCGCCATGATGAACCACACAGCGCATCTGCAGAAAAAATGTGCCGTGCGGAACATCGCGCACGACGAGCATACGGTCACGAAACGACTGCGGCACCGCAGGAAGATTCACCACCGCACGCAGTCCGTGACGCAGCAGCGACTCATGCAGCCACGGCAGCGCACGCAGCATGTGCGCCTCACTCCCGGCACCTGCACCGATGTAAATTACATCGCGGCCGCCGTCGATCCAACGCTGCACGCTCCGATCAAGCTGCGTCGCACGCGGCGCGAGGCAGGCGCCCAGCGGATGCAGCGCCGCAGGCCAGTCCGACGGCGCAGGAACAAGACAGGCTGGAAACGCATTCATCACCGCGTCGGTGCGCGCATGCACGCGCGCAAGCGCACCATCAAAGATGCCACGCGGCTGCAGCCCACGGCTCCGTCGCCACGTATTCACCACACCGCGCCACGGCAGCCAGAGTGCAGCATCGGCCAGCGCGTAACTGAGCAGGCGCGCACCCCGCCATGGCCAGACGCTGATCGCAAAATCACGCGTCGCAGTGAGCGGCTGCAACAACAACCACAGCGCTGGAATTCCACAGGACTCTGCCACATCGACCGCCCAAAGTGACGCCAGTCCGCCAACGACCGCCCGTGCGTCGACGCACGCATTTGCTGCAGAATCGAGCAGGCGTGCCATTCGATGGCGTACATGATGCAGGTAGCGCACAGTAGCGCGCACCGCAGCGCACGAAATTTCCGCGTCAATAAGTGTCGGATGCGCAGCGAGCCAGGCGCTTGGATTTTCGGCCAGCGCAGCGAACGGAATTCCTGCGTTCTCAACCAGCGCACGATGCTCCAGATGTGGTGCGATGCGCACTGGTAGTCCACGGTCCTGCAACGCGCGCGCTGCGGCCACGCACGGCTGCACATCTCCGCGCGTGCCGCTCGCAAGAAAAACCACCGGGCCATAAGCAGATCGCTGTATCAATCGGCGCCCCTCCCGGTCAGTTGCGGCGACGTGCCGTCGCCCACGGCAGCACGTTGATGCGATCGATTCGATGACGGCAGCAGCGTCGCACGCTCGAAGACGAGACAACGATAGCGGATCACTCCACGAGCCAGCAGCGCCTGCAGAGCGATGCTGCCGACCGTCGCAGAAAGCACAGGATCTCGCCGCCACCAGATTCTAGTCCGGCGCAGAAGCACAGCGACGATGCGCCATGGCAGCGCACGCACACGCAGCCACTCCGTCAGATCCGCATCGCGCAGCAGGTGCAGATCATGTCGCGCAGCAGCAGCCGCAAGTGCCTCGACCGAAGCAATCGACGGCACACCCCAGCCGGCGCGAAAGTCTTCCAACAAGCTTTGTTCAGAAGCACACGAGGTCATGCGCGCCACATGATCGTCGATCAGCACGAGGCGACCGCCGCTGCGCAGCAGGCGCGCTGCTTCGGAAAAATAGGCGCCGGCATCGGGCGCATGCGCAAATGCTTCGATCGAATACACGAAATCGCAGGATGCCGTGGCGATCGGAGCGGCCAGATAGTTCCCCTCGATGATGTAAGCAGAGCCGGCAGTTTTGTGTGCAGCGAGCTGCGCCTGAGCCCGGCTGAGCGTCAGACCAACGAGCAACGCGCCATTGTGCAGATGCGGCTGCAGATCAGACAGCGCACCACCGACGCCGCAGCCGAAATCGACAACGCGCGCAACATTTGAAGTTCTGTGCAGTTCATCTGCAACAAGACGATGCGAAACACGCAGTGCTTCGTCGATCGATCGCACACCGGGAGTCCACAGTGCGCGGTGCACACTGCCAGCGGACGTGCGGCTGCCGAAGCGCGCAAACAGCGCAGTGTTGCGCTCGTAATAGCGCCGCACGTGGTCGACATGCTGTTCATTCGTCATCGTTCCGACGCCAGTGCAGCTGCATGCGCGATGCGCGTCTGCAGGTTCATAAGCAGCAGCTACTCCGGTTCAGATCGATTTTCCCTGCGAACCACACCATCTTTTTCCTTTACAGGAGAAGAGACGGCGTGGTTCGCGATGAGGAATCAAATAGCCGACGTAGTGCAAAAAATACGGGCGCGACACGAGTCGAGTTCGCCCGGGGAGAACGCCGAGATCAGGCGGCGGCGGCGCAGGCCTGAGTGAACGGCTTTCCCATCTCGGTAGCCCATTCACCAGCAGCCCAGCGCATGCCGCGCGACATCATCGTCATCACCTGCGGCAGCGCCACGATATTCGCCTGATGTCCGAGCGAGTTGTAGAACACACGCCCGGCGCCGTATGTCTTTGTCCACACGACCGGCATGAGGGCGTCGTCATAATCTTCGAAGCGCGTCGTCGCGAGTACGCGAATGGCTGGATCGACGTGCATATAGTATTTCTCTGTACGCACTTCGAAATCAGCGATGCCGGCCGTGATCGGGTCGTCATCGACAATATTCACGTCATAGCGGCGACCGTCATTGCCGGGGTGCGCCACCCACTGGCCTCCGGTCATGAACTGCCACTCGGTCTCGTTACGAAACGCGTCGCACATACCGCCGTGGCATCCTGCCAGGCCGACGCCCGAGCGCACAGCTTCGATCACGGGCGTGAGCTGGTCACGCTCGATTTTCCCCATCGTCCAGATCGGCACGATCAAGCTGAGCTTTTTGAGTTTCTCGCCATCGCGAAATGCGTCCAACGTATCCGAAACCTCGACCGCGAATCCTTCGCGGCGCAGCTCGGCTTCGAGCAATTCGGCCACCTGTCGCGGCTGATGTCCGTCCCAGCCGCCCTGCACGATCAGTGCTGATTTCATATGCAGGATTGTATGCAGGAGCGCGAAGAATGCATCGGAGGGTGCATCCGCAGGTTAGGGCGAATTTCAACAGCAGATTTTCCTCACGCGAAGCCGCGAAGAACGCGAAGGAAAAAGCTATTTGTGGCTTTTCCGCGCCTGCGTTTGAGGAAGTTTCTTCGGCGATGAAATCCAGACATCTTCGCGTTCGTTGCGGCTTCACGTGAGAAATGCATTCGCCCCAAACTGCGGATGCACCCCATCAGAGAGTGCATCACGCCCCATTGCGCGTGCGAGCATCGCGTTCCATGTCAGCAACGATGCGCGCGATTTCAGCGTAGGCGGCGCGCTGCTTGCGATACAAGTCACTCTCGCTCATCACGAGCTTGCGCGCCACGTCGCGCACTTTTTGGCTCTGCAGAATTTTCAGCTCGAGGATGTTGTAGAGCATCCACTCGGCCGCAGTAAAGCTGCGCGCGCCATCCGGCTTCAGTTGCTCGATCGCATCGGACAGCACACGGCGCAGCGCTTTCGTGGCGTTGCCATTCTCAGCCGTCATTGCATCCGCGACAACCTGCAGCTGCATCAGCGGCGAATCGGTGAATCGCGGGCCGCCCCAGAAATCCTTCATCGCGTCCTGCACCCAGTGCGTCATATCATCGTAGGCGTCGGACGGCAGGCGTTCGAAGTCCGAGACAGTCGGCGCCGCAGGATTGGCCGTCTGCGCCATGCGGCGCTGCATTTCCTCTGCGTCAGGGACCAGCCGTTCGAGCGCTTCGAAAGCATGGCGCTGCGTCAATGCATCTTCGAGCACGCGTGCGGCCTGGCGAATCAGCACTGCGACACCGCGCCGCTCTTCCTCACTCAGCTCGAGTTGCTGCGGCCGCACAGTGAGCCCAAGCACGGCAAGCACGATGCGCCCGTCGGCCGTGTGCAGAGGAATCAGCCAGAAGTCTTCCCACTGCATGAACTGCTGCGCGATCAATGGATTGCCGGACAGGCTGCCAGACACAGCAGCATCGATTTCCTCAGCGCTGTCGTTCAAGGGAAGCGGACGCAGCGACATCGCCGACTGCAGCACCTCATCAGAAACCGGCAGCGGCATCAGCGTGTCCGGATCGCCATTTCCGATGGCGATGTAGAGCGGTTCGTCGAGCACATCCGACAACGGGCCCGGGCACGTCACCACGAACGCAGTCCGCGCGCGCAGCAGATCGCACAGTGCAGCCAGCACATTCTCCAGATACTGAGTCATGTCCGACGTCGTCATCAGCTGCTCGCTGAAGCGCTGCAGTCGATTCACCTCGGCGCTGTCTTCACCGGCAATCAACCGATCGATCGACGGCTGCAGCGTAACGATGAACAGTTGTGCAAGCAGAATGATCGTCGCTGCCGCGATCAGGCCGATAAAAAAACCAGGCAGATCGAGCCAGCGTTCGATGCGACTGCTCAACACAAGCGCGGTGATGACAATCGCCGCCAGCAATGGGCCGCGGATCAGATACTTCATCATGCGGCGCTTGATCACGCGATCCGGCGCGCTGGCGCCAAAGTATGCGACCGTGTAGCCCATGAACGTGAGCGCAGCGCCGACGCCCATATTCACCAGCAGCACCCCCAGCCACGGCACGAGCAGCGGAAAAATCGACGGCCAGCCCGTCGGCAGCAGATACGGGAACATTGACATGGCCGGCGCAGCAAACGCCAGAGCGAAGTACGTCATGCGCCGGCGCGTTGTCGCCGTCAGCGAACGACGACGCGCCTCGATCACGTTATAGGTAGCCCACGCCACGCAGGCGAAGTAGTACAGCGTGAACGGATAAAAGAGCAGACCCGGGATCAGATGCGGCAGGCCGCCCGGAGAAATCCCCGGCGTGGCAACGTACGGCGTGAAGAACACCAGCAGAAAAACGAGCAGCCCAACAGCATAGCCAACCCGCGGGACGAACTGACGCAGCGGCTGCGCGTCTCCTGTGGCGCGCAGCAGCGTATCTGAAAGCGCAAGAGACGTCGCCGGAACGAACGCGATGCCGATCCACTGAAATCGCAGCCACAAGTCCGTGCCCGTTGCCGACACCTGCGTCAGCAGGTCGCCCAGAAACGCGCCGATCACACACGCCAGCACCATCGCAAAGTCGCGCGCGATCGGACTGTACCGGTTATACAAGCCAATATAAATAATCAGCGCGAAAGCAGTGACGAGGATTCCCGTCACGACGATGCGGTTCAGAAGCGTAATGACGCTGAGCAGTTCGGATCCAAGTTCGATCATTGTGGACTGACGCAGTTATTCGTGGCCAATCGATCTCCAAGCGATGCTTCGCAGAAAATACCGATCCTGGCTCGAATAGTTACGAATTAATGAATTCTAGTGGCAAAGAACAGCGCAATGTCGTGAGACGGGTAGTAATTCTCGGAATAGCCGCAGAAGTACATGCCACGACGCATGCACATGCGCGCAGCCGGGTAGTTTTTCGTCGACACATCCACGGTGATGCTGTGCATGCCTTCGCTGCGCGCCTGTTCGTTGGCGGCCAGCAGCAGCCGCGTCGCAAGGCCTTTGCGGCGCGCATCCGGCCGCACCGCCAGCGACGTCACCCAACCAGTGTGCTGCCAGGGCAGCAGGGTCATGGCCAGATAGCCCAGCAGGCCAGGCTGCCCGGTCACGCCCGGCACATCGTCGTCGATGACCCACAGAAAATCTGCGCGGTGCAGCGTGCACCGCAGCACCGTGACGTCGAGCATCGGTCGCACCAGAACCGGGCGCGGCAATTTCGCCAGCCGCAGCAGCGCGCTGAGCTCTTCCGCCCCATTCTTGCCGCTCAACTGCCATACGTATTCCGTCTGATACGTGTGATCGAGTGCGCACACCGCTTCGAGGTCGGCCAGTTCGGCCAGTCGCATGTTCATCGGTTCTGACTTTACTCGCAACTACTCAGGCCTATGTCAATATTTCCCACGATTTCCCGCGAAACACGCGACAAAAAATAGACTGACCTGAACAGTTGCCTAATTCTGAATCATGAACGACGCTGCGCAACGGGTGATTTCATCACCATTGCTGCCGAATACGATCAGCCGCACGAAGTAGGCGCCGTTGGGAAACAGCGTCGTCTGCAACGGTGTCGGAATGAGTGATTGTTCGGCAATCGCAGCCGGACCCTCCCAGATATGTCGCCACACCGATTCTCCGGCGGGAATGATCTCAATTTTGTAGCTGCCGCCAGCGAATACGGCGCTGCCCACGATATCCAGTGCACCCGCCGCTGCTGCACCCGCCTCCGGCTGCGACAGGCGCCCGGCATCACCGCATGCGCCTTCCGTGGAGACGGGCGCACCGACCCCGTCGAACAGCGGCTTCAGCTGCGGCGTCGCCTCACTCGTGCCGCTCACGATCGGCAGCTGTGCGATGGCCGCGGATGTCGGGACGGGTGTGGCCGTCGGGATGGCGTAGGGCGTGGGCGTATCCGGAGGTGGGATCGTCGGCAATGCATCCGCCTGCAGCAAAGGCTCTGGAGTGAACGTGGGCAGCAGATCGACTGCACCTGGCAGCGGCGTGGCCGTCACAGTAACCAGCAACGCCTCGTCAAGGCTGGGCGTGGGCATGCTGAATGGATCGGGGTTGGGAGTCGCGCCTGCGACGTTTTGTGCCACCACCTGTGCCTGTGCCAGATCGGCAGTCGGCAACGGCGTGACGATGACGCGAAACGGCGTCTCCGCTGCGCCGGTAATCGACGCAGACGGAGTTGCCGCCGCCCCACTCCGGTTCGTCAGCCAGAAAACGGCGACGCCGAGCAGCACGAAAAACAACGCGCGCACGAAGTAGGTGGCCGCACGCTGCAGCACAGTCGATCGCTCAAGCCGAAACGACATACGCTCCAGATCACGCAGGGACATCAGGCCGCCGAACAGAAAAATACCCGCTCCTGCTGCGCAGGCAATCAGTAAAACTGCCCGCAGCTGAACGATATTCTGAACGACGACTTCCATTTTGATTGCGTAATTGCGTTAGATAAATCCTACTTTGCCATCTGTGCCAGCACACCGCGCACGACCGTGATCAGCTTCGGCGCAATTTTCACGCTGGCAGTCGTGACTTCCTCGTGCGACGGCGGCTCACCTTCGTCAGGTGACAGACGCGCAGTATTGGTGATGCCGCTGAAGCCGAGCACCTTCATGCCGCTGTGACGCGCCACCAGCACTTCGTTTACGGTCGACATACCCACCGCGTCGGCGCCGACCGCGCGCAGGAAGCGCAGCTCGGCCGGGGTTTCGAACGCCGGGCCCGACAAGCCGAAATAGACTCCTTCCTGAAGCGGCACCTGGTTTTCAGCCGCCACCCGCTTCGCCAGCGCGCGCAGTTCAGCGTCATAGGCGGTGGTCATTTCGG
Source organism: Chloroflexota bacterium (assembly GCA_964201495.1). Taxonomy (GTDB): domain Bacteria; phylum Chloroflexota; class Anaerolineae; order J036; family Brachytrichaceae; genus CANJQH01. The sequence goes on from CAXNFZ010000046.1 coordinate 8,669, forward strand.
GGAAGCGCGTGCCGAACGAATCGAGATTCGGCCCGATCAGCGGGTTCACGCCGGCCATGCCGAGAAAATTGACGTGATCTGAAATCAGCATCAGATCGGCGACTTCGAAGCTGCGGTTGATGCCGCCGGCGGCGTTCGTCACGATCAGCGTCTCGGCGCCGAGGCGGCGACCGACGCGCACCGGCAGCGTCACCTGCCACATCGGATGCCCTTCGTAAAAATGCACGCGCCCCTGCATCACACCGACCGGGACGCCGAGCAGATTGCCGATGACGAAGCGGCCGCTGTGCCCGGGCACAGTCGACTGCGCGAAATGCGGAATGTCGGCGTAGGGAATGACGACGGGATCGCGCACTTCATCGGCGAGCGGCCCGAGGCCGCTGCCGAGCACAATCATGACGCGCCAGCCGTGCGGTGCACGAGCACGGATGTAATCCGCCGCTTCTTGAATCGCTTTTTCCTGATCGATGTTCTGCATCAAAATATGACTCTTTAGGCAACCATACAGGCTGTCGTTCGAATCACGGATTCGGCAACTGCTCAGACCCTGATCGATTGTTCCCAGGAAACATGCTCTTTCTTCCTCTTCACTATCTTCCGAGGAATCGCATGTTTCGCGATGGAAATTCAGGGGCCTGAGTAGTTGCCTGATTCGAGAATTGAACGAACGCTGACCCTGATCGTTGCATACATGGCAAACTTTGTTTGCGAAACGCCCAGTAGCCCAATAGTCCAATAGCCCAATAGATTGTATGTCAGACGAAAAGACCAACCCGATGCCCTTTCAGGGTGTCCCCCCATACATCGCCCAGCGCACAACCAGCGCACCAATCATCGACGGCCGGCTCGACGAGCCGTGCTGGCGCGCCGCCGCGCGCTCGCCACGCTTTGCCGACCTGGTGCACGCCGCGCCCGGCCGTTACGACACGCGTGCCGCTGCGCTGTGGGACGACGATTTTCTGTACGTCGGTTACTGGATCGAAGAGCCGAACGTCGAGGCGCGCCACACGCAGCGCGACGCGCTGATCTACGAGGACAACGACGTCGAGCTGTTCATCGCCGGGCCGGATGCGTACTACGAACTCGAGGTCAACGCGCTCGGCACGATCTACGAAGTGTTTTTCGTGTGGGAGGAAGCGTATGAACGCGCCGGGTTTTCGCGCCGGCCTGAATTCGTGCGTGACGCGCCGGGCGCGCGGCCGTTCGACGGCGTGGACTATCGCCACCCGCGTGGCGGGCGCATCGGCTTCTGGAACTGGGACATGCCGGGCCTGCGCTGGGCGGTGCACGTCGACGGCACGCTCAACGACGCGTCCGATGTCGATCACGGCTGGAGCGTCGAGATCGCCGTGCCGTGGAGCAGCCTGGCGCCGCTGGCCGGCGACAATGCGTTGCCGCCACGCGACGGCGATGTGTGGGCGATGGATTTTTCACGCTTCAACACGCACAAGGCGCCGGCGCCGACGCTCGATTCGGGCGGCTGGGCGTGGAGCCCGCACGGCGTGTGGGATTCGCATGTGCCAGAGCGGTTCACGCGAGTGACGTTTTCGACGCGTCCCCTGTGAAGCGCAGGAAACGCCACCAGCTTCTGATACGCCCCCGGTCACCGCCCTGTTTGCCCGGAAAACCGCTGCGCGCCCGACGGGATCCCCCACCGAGCGCGCAGCACTTCCGCCGAACGATCCGAGCCTACGGCAGTGGTTCTTCCAGGCCGGCCAGGCCGAAGCCGCCCAGTTTGGGCAGGTGCTTGCCCTGCTCTTCCTTACCGAAGCTGACGAATTCGCCCGCCTCATTGACCGCTTCGACCGACAGGCCGAGCGACTGCAGTTCCTTCACGAGCACGCGGAAAGAGGCCGGAATACCCGGCTCCTCGATTGGGACGCCCTTGACGATGCTTTCATACGTCTTGACGCGGCCCTGCACGTCGTCCGATTTGACCGTGAGCATTTCCTGCAGCGTGTGCGCCGCACCATACGCTTCCAGCGCCCACACTTCCATTTCGCCGAAACGCTGACCGCCGAACTGCGCCTTGCCACCCAGCGGCTGCTGCGTCACCAGCGAGTACGGGCCCGTCGAGCGCGCGTGCACCTTGTCTTCGACCAAGTGCGCCAGCTTCAGCATATGCAGATAGCCGACAGTCACCGGATTGTCGAACGCTTCACCGTTCTTGCCGTCAATCAGGCGCATCTTGCCCAGCGTCGGCAGCGGCACGCCGGTTTCGGTGCTGACTTCCACAGCCTTGTGCTCAACTTTCTCGTCGCCGAGATTGCCGACCTTGTGACCCTGCGCTTCCAGCCACAACCGCAGACAGGCTGATTTGGCCGCGCGGTCAGACGCCGCGCGTGCGGCCTGACCAACATGGTCCTTGTCGAACGAGATGACCAGTGCCGGGTCATAGCCCTTCTCACGCAGCCACTCAGTCAACACGACACGGCGGCAATAGATTTCGTCGCGACCCGCCTCTTCAAGGTCGTGGTCGGTATCTTTCAGCCACTCGCTGATGTAGGCCATGCGCGCATCGTGCTGGTCACGCATATCCTGCGTGTCGATGCTGTTTTCCTTGAGCGCCGCCCAGGCAGATTCGGTCACGGCGGCGTAAGCCTGATCGATCAACCACGCACGACACATTTCAGCTTCGATCTCCGACTCGCTGGCGCCGTCGAATACCGGCGTAATCGCGCGGAAACCCAGGCGATCTGCTGCCCAGCCCAGATGCGTCTCAAGAATCTGGCCGATGTTCATGCGGCCCGGCACACCGAGCGGGTTCAGGATGATGTCGACCGGCGTGCCATCCTCAAGGAACGGCATATCTTCGATTGACACCACGCGGCTGACAACACCCTTATTGCCGTGGCGACCAGCCATCTTGTCGCCCTGCGTCAGCTTGCGGCGCTGCGCCACGCTTACACGCACCATCTGATTCACGCCGGCCGGCAGGTCGCGGTGATCGTCACGGTTGAAGACCTTGACTTCCACGACCTTGCCATGCTCGCCGTTCGGCAGGCGCAGCGACGTGTCTTTTACTTCGCGGCTCTTCTCACCGAAGATCGCGCGCAGCAGCTTCTCTTCCGGCGAAAGTTCTTTTTCGCCCTTCGGAGTGATCTTGCCGACCAGGATATCGTTCTGGTTCACCTCAGCGCCGATGCGGATGATGCCGTTCTCGTCGAGGTCCTTCAGCGTTTCCTCACCGACATTCGGGATGTCGCGCGTGATTTCTTCCGGCCCGAGCTTGGTCTCGCGCGAATCCACTTCATGCTTCTCGATGTGGATCGAGGTGAAGTAATCCTCGCGCACCAGGCGCTCACTCACCAGAATCGCGTCTTCGTAGTTGCCACCCTCCCATGAAAGGAAGGCGACCAGAATATTCTGACCGAGCGCAAGCTCGCCATTGACCGTCGAAGACGAGTCGGCGATGACCTGGCCCTTCTTCACGCGCTGCCCCTTCACCACGATCGGGTGCTGGTCGATGCACGTGCTCTGATTCGAGCGGTTGTACTTGCGCAGCGGATACGTGCGGCGGCCCTTGCCGCTCTGAATCAAGATGCTGCGACCGGTCACGCTGATGACTTCGCCATCCTCAACTGCCGCCACCACCTGGCCTGAATCGCTCGCCGCCTGCTCTTCCATGCCCGTGCCAACCACCGGCACATGCGGCTTGAGCAGCGGGACTGCCTGGCGCTGCATGTTCGATCCCATCAGCGCGCGCGACGCCTCGTCGTGCTCGATGAACGGGATCAGCGACGCGCTGATGCCGACGATCTGCTTCGGCGAGATGTCCATGTAGTCGATCGCCTCGGGGGAGGCGAACGCAAATTTCTGCTGCCGGCGCACCGAGAGGCGCGTCTCAACAAATTCGCCGCGCTCATTCAGCGCCGCATTGGCCTGCGCCAGCGTGAACCTGTCTTCCGTGTCCGCGCTCATATACGTGATCTCGTCCGTCACGAATGGGCGCACCGGCACCTGCTCGATGCTCTTGAAGCGCTGCAGCTTGACCGCCAGATCGTGGTCGATCAACGTCCCCTCTTCGGCGACGACGTTGCCCTCCTTATCGTAGAGGTCCTCGCGCAGCATGCGACCCGTCGTCGATTCGGTCTTGTTGTCGACCGACTTGGACACCCGGCGATACGGCGTCTCGAGGAAACCGTAGGCGTTCACACGCGCATACGTCGCCAGACGGCCGATCAGACCAATGTTCGGGCCTTCCGGCGTCTCGATCGGGCAAATGCGTCCGTAGTGGCTGTGGTGCACGTCGCGCACGTCGAAGCCGGCGCGCTCACGGCGCAGACCGCCCGGGCCAAGCGCCGACAGCGTGCGCTTCGACGTCAGCTCGGAGAGCGGATTCGTCTGCTCCATGAACTGCGACAACTGCGACGAACCAAAGAATTCGCGCACGGCGGCAACCACCGGGCGAATATTGATCAGATTCACCGGCGAAGGCGAGTCGTTGTCCGGCATGGACATGCGCTCCTTCACCATGCGCTCCATGCGGCGCAGGCCGACGCGCAGTTTGTTCTGGATCAGCTCGCCGTTCGTCTTCACGCGGCGATTGCCGAGGTGGTCGACGTCGTCTGCTCCCAGCACTCCGTTGTTGATGCGGATCATGTGCTTGAGAAGCTGCACGATATCGCGCTTGGTGATCGTGCGATGTGTGCGCGGAATCGTGCCGTCGCCGTCGAGGCGCTGGTTCAGCTTGTAGCGGCCGACGCGCTCGAGGTCGTAGCGGCGCTGATCGAACAGCTGCTGCTGCATGAACTCGCGGGCGTTATCGAGCGTCGGCGGGTCGCCCGGGCGCACGCGCTTGAAGAACTCGACGAGTGCTTCCTGTGCAATCGGGCGCGACGGCTTATGCGCCCACTCCGGCTCCTGCTTGAATGTCGCCTCGATGAACTGGTGATCCGGGTTGTTGTCGACGTCGGTGAACAACGCACGAATCTCATCATCCGTGCCCTTCTGCAGAATATCACTCGTGACGCCATCATCGACGGCAGCCAGCGCGCGCAGCAGAATCGTCACCGGAATCGTGCGCTTGCGATTGAACTTCAGAACAATGTAATCGCTCTTGCGCGTCTCAAATTCCATCCACGCGCCGCGATCCGGGATCAGCTTGGCCTGACCGAGCGGGCGGTTGCTGCTCGGATCTTCATCGGCACTGAAATACACACCCGGCGAGCGAATCAGCTGTGACACCACAACACGCTCGGTGCCGTTAATAATGAACGTGCCGTTGTCCGTCATTAGCGGAAATTCACCGAAGTAAATCGTGTCGACCTTGTGCTCGTCGGTCTTGCGATTGTGCAACGCCACTTTCGCATACAGCGGCGCGCCATACGTCAGATCACGCTCAACGCATTCGTCGATGCTGACCTTCGGCTCCTCGAACCAATACGTCAGGCCATACTCGCGCGCCTGCTTGTAATTGCCCGGGAAATAAATCGCCATCTCGCCGTTGAAGCTCTCGATGGGCGAAATTTCCTCAAAAAGTTCGCGCAGAAG
>CAXNFZ010000047.1:0-14155 GCA_964201495.1 Chloroflexota bacterium
AATCTGCCGGACAAAATTTATGGACAGGAACTTAGCCGCGTCTCTCGCAGAATCGCCGAGAAGGTGTTTTTTCGGACAGCCGTGTACGCTTGCTGACGTTCGTTGACAAAACTCAATCCCTAATTTCTGCAAACATACTCAGCAAGATACAGTACGATGCAGTCACTGTTCGTTGCCGACCTGACATTTCAGCCCTTGCTCCCTAACATAATAAATGAGATAATTATGTAATGTTCATGGACTGTCTAAAGTTATGCGCCATGCTCACCATGCTTACGCTGGTGCCATCACAGCAATTTTCGTTGCAAAATAATGTTGCCGTGCGGAAAGCAGAGCGGCAGTCCACTCAGAATCTGCCCCAGATGACCGTCGAAGCCGGAATCGGGTCCTATGTCCGCGTCGACAAGTGGACATCTCTGTATGTCACCTTGACAAGCCCGGGGACACCCATTTCCGGCGTGCTGACGGTTCGAAACTCCGCCCGTGCCGTCGAAGAAGAGTACTCGCAGCCCGTAAACGTCGGAAGCGGGGCGTCACGGCGCTTCACCCTGCAGGTGCCCGGCGACAGCAGCTCCTTCGAGGTCGTTCTGCGCGACGACAACGGCGCCGTCATCGCCACGGCAACGCCGATCGTGCGCCAACTCAAAGCCAGCGAACGCCTGATCGTCTCCATCAGCGACCCACCCGATGCGCTGAATGCGCTGGGGGCGCTGCGCACGGCATTCGGCGACGCTGCAATCACTGCGATGTCTCTTTCCGATCTGCCCACACATGGTGCTGAGCTGGATGCTGCCGATGTCCTGGCCTTCCGTGCCGTGGACACGGCCGACCTTTCCTCAGCTCAGGTGCGCGCCATTCAAAGTTGGGTGCAGGCCGGCGGCCATCTTCTTCTCTTTGGCGGCCCATCCGCAGCGCTCGCACACGCCGGCCTCGCAGATCTCGCCCCAGCTTCGCCCGCAGCGCAAATCCTCGCACCTGTTCAGCAGCTCGCAACTTTCAGTGCAGCCACATCCCTCACCGATATTCCGCTCGCTCCCGCTGCGCTGGCTCCCGCCGTCGTGCTGCGCCAGCTGCGCAGCGATGCCGAAGTGCTCGCCGCCACCGCACAAACCCCGCTGATCGTGCGCCGGCGCCTCGGCCGCGGCATCGTCGATATGCTCGCCGTCGACCCGGCTCTCGCACCGCTGCGCTCCTGGCCTGGCATGCTGCAGGTGTTCCAAACGTTGCTCAGCAGCCGCGTCAACCACACCGGCGCAGCAGTGCACATTTCAACGGATGCAGCCCAGGCTGCTGCAACCAACATGCCAGCTGCGCAAATCCCGTCTCCACTGGCCGTCCTCGCATGGATCACGCTCTACACGCTCATACTCGGGCCGCTCAATTTATTCATCCTGCGACGCCTGCGCCGCTTGCACCTGGCATGGGTGACTTTGCCGGCGATCACCCTCACATTCAGCTTCACTACTCTGCTCGCCGGAGTGCAATTCAACGGAAATACACCGATCGTGCAAAGGCTGACGCTCCGTTTCGGACACGCCGGTGAAGCCGTCGCCCGCGACGTGACGCTGGTCAGCGTATGGGTGCAGCAGACATCGCAGCTGCGCATGAAAACCGCCGGCGCCCTCATCCGCGAAGTGTCGGCGCCGCGCAGCATCGACGCGCCGACTTTTGAGCAGATCAGCATCATCTCCGGCAACGACGGGAACATCACCGGCCTGCAGCTCGGCACACGCGCACGCACCTTGATTGCATACACCGATGTCGATGCGCCAGCGCCCACCGTCGATGCGTCGTTCGTAGCCGCGGCAGACATATCAGATCCCACGGCTTACATGCTCATCTCACTCACCAATCGCACGAACAGCTCGTTTGAAGACTGCACACTGCTCGCCGGCCGCAATTACCGCGCGCTCGGCAACCTGCCGCCCGGGCGTACCGTTGAGGCGGCAGTGCCGCTGCGCACTGCGCACCCGCAGGTGCAATACACCGACTACAGCGTAGGGTCTCCGCGCACACAGACGTTCGCCGGCCGCTATTACGGCTCTGCCACCGAAACCAGTCCGCCAGAAAGCGACGCCGTCAATGATGAACCCGCCCCACTCGACCTGAACGGAGCACCACTCACCGACGCACTCGTCAACTGGGCCAACTATGGCGACAATCGTCAACGCAAGGAAGCACGTAACGGCCTCATCATGTCGCTGCTCGATCGCTCCCACACCATGCCCGGCGCAGTCCTCGGCTGCTGGTCGGACGATCCATCATCCGTCCCTGCCATCACCGACGCCGCCGAGACCAATCAGACGCTTTCCCTTTGGCACCTGTCGCTGCAGCCATATCTCATCGATCGCCCGCAGATGGTGCCGGCAGACGTCTACGAACTTGAGGTGGCAAACTCCAGCAGCAGCGCCGCCTTCACTCACGATGGCCTGTCGCTGGCGCCCGGCGAGCACATCCTGCGGCTGCAGCCATGGCTGTCCATGCGACGCGCCAACAATATCCGCGCCAGCCTGCGCCTCGATCTGCGCCTCACTTCTGAACAACGCACCGACATCGACGCCACTGCCGCCGTCGCAGCATGGAACTGGCGCCTCAGCCGCTTCGTGGAAATTGCGCCGGACACCTCGACGCTCCAGAACATCACCGCGCTCAGCGACGATTTCGTCTCTGCAGACGGCGGGATTCACCTGCGCATCTCCGCCCGCGGAGGACGCATCACCGTCGTGCGCGCCGTACCGACGATCATGTTCACCGTACCCGGGATCTAAGAAGCCGGGTACGTTTCCTTCGTTTCGAAGGTGCGCCTCCGCCACACGGGGTGGTGCATCCCTCGATCCCGGATGCATCACCCCGTACTGTTACGATTAACACCTGTGACCTCTGAACCTCTGATCTTCGACCTGTCCTCGCCCGGCCGGAAGGGCGCACACCTGCCAGCTTCCGACGTGCCGCACTACGAGCTCCCCGCAGGCATGGCGCGCGCCGACCTGCCGTTGCCCGAAGTCAGCCAGATCGACGTCACGCGGCATTTCACTCGCCTGTCGCAGCGCAACATGTCGATCGACACGACGATGTACCCGCTCGGCAGCTGCACGATGAAATACAACCCGCGCGTCAATGAAGACGCCGCTCGGCTGCCAGGCTTCGCACTCCTGCATCCGCTGCAGGATGCATCTACGGCGCAGGGGGCGATGGCACTCATGCACTCACTGCAGGAGTGGCTCGCGGAAATCGCAGGCTTCAGCGCCGCCAGCATTCAGCCGGCCGCCGGCGCCCAGGGCGAATTCACTGGCATTCTGATGATGCGCGCTTACCACGCCGCCCGCGGCGATCACAAGCGCACGCGCATGCTCATCCCAGACAGCGCACATGGCACCAACCCGGCGTCATCCGCCATGGCCGGCCTCACTGTCGTCGAAATCCCCTCGGACGCACGCGGCAACGTCGACCTTGCTCTGCTCAAGGCCGCCCTCGGTGACGACATCTGCGGCCTCATGATCACCAACCCGAACACGCTTGGCATGTTCGAGGAACACATCGAAGAAGTCGTGCGGCTGGTGCACGAAGCCGGCGGCCTGGTCTACGGCGACGGCGCAAATATGAATGCGCTGCTCGGCATCGCCAAACCCGGCGAGATCGACTTCGACGTCATTCACTACAACCTGCACAAAACCTTCAGCACGCCGCACGGCGGCGGGGGCCCAGGATCCGGCCCGGTTGCCTGCAACGACAAGCTCGCACCCTTCCTGCCCGGCCCGATCGTCGAACGCATCGGCGCCGGCGACGACGCGCACTTCGCCTGGCACACCCCCGCGCACAGCATCGGCCGCATGCGCGCCTTTCATGGCAACTTCGGCATGCACGTGCGCGCCTATACGTACATTCGCGTCCACGGCGAGGACGGCCTCCGCGCCGTCAGCCAGAACGCCGTGCTCAATGCCAACTATGTGCAGGCGCGCATCCGCGCGCTCGATCTGCTGCCGCTGCCCAACGGCGAACGCTTCTGCATGCACGAGGTCTGCGCGCAGGGCAAAATCGCCGGCGCACCCGGCATCACCGCACTCGACATCAGCAAGCGTCTGATGGACTACGGCTTCCATCCGCCCACCAACTACTTTCCGCTGCCGAAAATCGTCCCGGAATCTCTGCTCATCGAGCCAACCGAAAGCGAGAGCCTGCAAATGCTCGATCGCTTCGTGGACGCGCTGCAGCATATCGTCGAAGAAGCGCGCTCGCAGCCCGATCTGCTGAAGAATGCGCCGCACAGCGCTCCGATGCGCCGCCTCGATGAGGTCAAGGCCGCGCGCGAACTCGTCTTGTGCTGCGTCACTGCATAAACGACCTATGTCCAAGCAAACTTCCAACGTCTGGATCACCGCAGCTTCTATCGCCGGCGCCGCCCTCGTGCTGCTGGCTCTGTCGTCAATCAGCGGCCCAAACGCCGCTCCCGCCGCGGCTCAACCCGCTCCACAACAACAATCTGCACCACCCCCTATGGAACCAACCAGTGACCCAAACGGACCTCTCAAGCGCACCGCCAGCGGCTTGAGCTACGTCGATCAAGCCATCGGCTCCGGCCCCGCACCGCGCCCGGGCGGCTCGGTCATCGTCCACTACGAGGGCTTCCTCGACGACGGCACCAAGTTCGACAGCTCGCGCGACCGTGGCCAGCCCGCCGAGTTCCCGCTCAATGGCGTCATCCGCGGCTTCAGCGAAGGCCTGTCAACCATGAAGGTCGGCGGCCGCCGTACGCTGCTCATCCCGCCGCAGCTCGGCTACGGTCCCAAGGGCGCCCCGCCCGCCATCCCCCCCAACGCCAACCTGCGCTTCGAGGTGGAACTGGTGGGCGTGAAGTAGTTTTTCATTTCAGATTTCAGATTTCGTAACTACTCAGGCCTAAATCAGTATTTCCCGCGAAACGCGCTATTCCTTCCCCCTTCGGGGGAAGGAATAGCGCGTTTCGCGTTGGAAAAGTGGATGGCCTGAGTAGTTACCAGATTTCAGATTTCAGATTTCCAAAATTTGAAATCTGAAATCTGAAATCTCTTCATTTTCCCAGCCGCACCTGCGCCACCCGCAGCTTGTCCATTTCCTCGACGTGCAACTTCATGGGTGAGCCGGACAGCTCGATGACATCTCCCACACGCGGGATGCGCCCCAGGCGGCCCATCACGTAGCCGCCGATGGTGTCGTAGTTTTCGTCCACAAGATTCAAATTGAATGCGTCGTTGACGTCGCCGATGGTCGTCAGCCCATTCAGCAGCGCACTGCCGTCGGCCGCGCGCTGAATATCCGGCACTCCCTGGTCCGTGGCGTCCTCGGCGTCGCCAATAATGCGCGACACAAGGTCGTTCAAGGTCACCAGCCCAGCCGTGCCGCCGTATTCGTCAAGCACGACGGCCAGATATTCCCGGCGCTTGCGGAACTCCGACAACAACTCGTCCGCTTTCTGCGAGTCCGGCACGAAAAACGCCTCGCGCATCATCTGCCGAATCGTCGGCTGCCGCGTGCGATCAGCGCTGAGCAGCACGCGCATCATGTCTTTGCTGTGCAGAATGCCCACGATGCGATCAGGCGTGTCTTCATACACCGGGAGCCGGCTGAACGCGTGCGCCGAAAATTGGTGCGCGATCACGTGCAGCGACGCCGTCACCGGCACGATTCGCATCTCGGTGCGCGGCACCATCACCTCGCGCACAACCGTGTCGCCGAAGCTGAATACTTTGCCGAGCATCTCGGACTGATCCGCTTCGAGTACGCCGCCGCGCTCGCTCTCTTCCACCAGCATGCGCAGCTCATCCGCCGAGTGCAGCTGTGACGTGCCGTCGACATCGCGCACTCCGAAAATCTTCAGCGCCAATGTCGAACCGGCTTTAAGCAGCAGAATAAACGGGGTCAGCACGCGCGCCATCACCGCAAGCGGCGGCACACAAAACAGCGCAACTCTCTCCGCCGAACGCATCGTCAGCGCGCGCGGCACCAGTTCACCCAGCACAATGCTGAAAAACGACGCCATACCGAGCGACAGCAGTGTTCCGATGCCCGCCGACGCCGTGCGCAGCAGATCCGAATCCACCAGGCCGAGCACCGCGACGAAAATCGCCGTCAATGGCTCCTCGGTAAATGCGCCGAGCGCCACCGCGGTAATCGTGATCCCAATCTGCACCGCCGACAGAAAGGACTGCTGGTCCTCCATCACCTTCAGCACGGTTCGGGCAGCTGCATTGCCCGACTCGGCCAACGATGCCATACGCGTGCGCCGCGTCAGCACCATGCCGTACTCGCCGGCGACGAAAAACGCGTTCAACGAGATGAGCACAACGAACCACACACCCACACCGGGCAAGCTGCGTAACGCAGAATCGAGGTCCATATAATTCAGGAATTGTAACTACTCAGGCCGATCAGCTCGCGCCGCCGGGCGCAGTGATTCAGAATCATGCGCACCGCGCCCTGAACACTCGGAAAAGTACAGCGCGCACGCACCACGAGCGACAGATGCATCACTCCGAATACGGGCACTCCCGTCCGCGTCGTGATCAGCATGAGCAGTTGCCCGAAGTTCTACGATGCAACGAAACCGAAAAGGTATTTACCAGGAATTCGACGCGCACGGCGACGTGCGCACCGACGAGCGCTGGCAGGCGATCACGCTGCCGGACCGATCGCTCTATGTCGAAAATGAAACTGTGCGCATGCGCCCCTCGCCCGAACCGCGCAGCGACACAGTGACATACATCCTCGACTCGGACATGCACCTCGTCGAGTTCTCGATCCATGGCCTGCTCGGCAAACGCGAGAGCCGCATCTGTGTGCTCGGCGCCGATCGCGCCGCAGCCACGCTCTGCTGGCGCCACCTCGGCGAGGTGCATGAAACACGCGTCGACTGGACCGAGCGCATCGAGCTCGACTACGCCTCGCCGCTGCTCACCATGGTCTCGATCCTGCGCGCCGGACTCACCCCCGGCCAGTCCGACGAACGCCCGCTCTGGCGCCTCGATCCGCTCACCTTCGAACCACGCGCCGGCACCCTCACCCTGCGCAATCTTGGCCGCCAGTCGCGCAGCACGCACTTTGGCGACATGTCCCTCCTGCGCTACGACCGCACCATCGACGGCGTCACCGACCAGGTCTGGTGCGACGAAGACGGCGTCGTCTTCGAAATGCGCTTCGCTCACGGCGGCGGCTATCGCCTCACTGCAACGACGATCGACGGCTGACCTCACTCCTTCCCCCCTCACAAAGGTACAAGGATCAGAGGGAGTGCGCAAAGCCCAATTGGTATCCGCGAAACACGCCATCGCCCGCCCCCGAAGGGGGCGGGCGATGGCGTGTTTCGCGGGTTTCATCAATTAGATTTTGAGCACTCCCGGATCAGAGGATCAGGAATCGGCTGTGGTTCAAGTTGGAATCGTTCCACGGCGTCTGCTCACATGCGCGCCGCGTCGATGCGGACGGCGAATGCACCCATCGTCCGTAATGGTATGCTTCCGCGCGGTGAACGCCATTCCGACCCGCTCCAACGCTCGCCCAGCCGTTGCCATGCTCGCAATTATTTTGGCGCTGGGGGTGCTGTGGGAACTCATAAAGTGGGTCTTTGCTCTGGACAATATGACGCTGCCCCATCTGTGGACGATCGCTGGCGCCTTCGCCGAGGAATCGCGCCGTAACGGGCCGCCGCTTGGGCTTTTCCTGCTCGATGCCGCGCTGTTCACTTTCCAGGGCGCGCTGCTCGGCTTCACCTTCGGCGCGCTGCTCGGCTTCACACTCGGCACGATCTTCGCGCACGCGCCGCTGCTCGAACGCGGCCTGGTCCCCTTCGTTGTCGCGTCGCAGACCGTGCCCATCCTCGCCATCGCGCCGATGGTCGTCGTCTGGCTCGGCGGCTCCTGGCTGAGCGTGCCGGTCATCGCCGCATACCTGACGTTCTTTCCCGTCACCATTAACACGCTGCGCGGCATGCGCTCGCCGGACCCGCGCGCACTCGAGCTGATGCGCTCGTTCGCCGCCACAAAATGGGAAACGCTCTGGAAGCTGCGCTTCCCCGCCGCGCTGCCGGCGATCTTCACCGCGCTGAAGATCAGCGCCACCTCCAGCGTCGTCGGCGCCGTGATCGCTGAACTGCCGGCCGGCGTGCAGAAAGGCCTCGGCGGCGCCATCCTCAATTTCAATATGTACTACAGCACCGGCCCGGAGCGGCTGTGGGCTTCCATCGTGATGGCCGCCGCCGTCGGCATCGTGTTCTTCATCATCGTCGCAGTCGCCGAACGACTGGCACTGCGGAATATCCTGCGCAACTGATTTCTATTCAGCTGCCACTCAGCAGCCAAACAGCAGCCAAACAGCAGCCATGCCACCTATCGTTTCCCTCAAGAACGTCAACAAAGTCTTCAACGCCTCCAGCGCGTCCGAGACGGTGGCGCTGCGCGATGTCAATCTCGATATCCAGCCGCGCGAATTCGTCTCGCTCATCGGCCCGTCCGGCTGCGGCAAGAGCACGCTCCTGCGCACCATCGGCGACCTGATCGAGCCGTCCGCCGGCGAGGTGCGCGTGAAAAACAAAACAGCGCACGACGCGCGCATGGCCCGCGATTACGGCATGTGCTTCCAGGCACCGGTGCTGTTCGAATGGCGCTCGGTGCGCCACAACGTCGAGCTGCCGCTCGAAGTGCTCGGCGTCCCGAAGGCCGAACGCGCCGCGAAGGCCCGCGAAATGCTCGGACTGGTCGAGCTGGCGAAATTCGAAAATCATTACCCCTGGCAGCTCTCCGGCGGAATGCAGCAGCGCGTCGCCATCGCGCGCGCGCTCGCCCTGCGCCCCGAACTCCTGCTGATGGACGAGCCGTTCGGCGCGCTCGACGAAATCACGCGCGAACGCATGAACTCCGAACTCCTGCGCATCTGGCACGACACCGGAACCAGCATCGTCTTCGTCACGCACTCGATCCCCGAAGCGGTCTTTCTGTCGACGCGCGTGGTGGTCATGAGCGCCCGCCCCGGCCGCATCTCGGAAATCATCGACGTCGATCTGCCTTATCCGCGCACCGTCGAAACCCGCGAACAGCCGCGCTACTACGCCCTGCTCACCCAGGTCCGCGAAGCGCTGCGCAAAAGCGAAGCAATGCAGCAATAGCGCACAAGACTCAAAGTGTAGAAGCATGAAGCGCCTACAGCAGTTCCTCCCCGCTATCCTGATCTTTCTCGCCGCACTCGCGGCATGGGAAGGGCTGGTGCGCGTGCTCGACATCCCGACGTTCCTGCTGCCGGCGCCGAGCCGCATCCTCACCGCGCTGTCCGAAACGTGGGAACTGGTGCTCAACAGCGCCGGCGCCACCTTCCGCAGCGCCCTGATCGGCTTCATCCTCGGCTGCACGCTCGGCGCCCTCGCCGCGCTCGCCACCGCACATTTTGCCGCGGTGCGCGAAGGCATGCTCCCGCTCGCCATCGCCGTCAACAGCGTGCCGATTCTCGCTTTCGCACCAGTGCTGAACAACTGGTTCGGCACGGTCAACCCCACGTCGAAAATCGCCATCGTCGCCGTGATCACGTTCTTTCCGATGATGATCAACATGGTGCGCGGACTCACGCTGGTCGAACCCGCCAAGCTCGAGCTGATGCGCTCGCTCGCCACATCGTCGCTCGACGTGCTGATCAAGGTTCGCCTGCCCAATGCGCTGCCATACGCGTTCAACGCACTCAAGGTTTGCAGTACACTCGCCGTCATCGGGGCGATCGTGGGCGAATACTTCGGCGGGCCGCGCGGCACGCTCGGGGTGTATATCCTGCAGGAAGCGAAGCTCTTCCGCTTCGCCAATGCATGGGCAGCCATCGTCGTCGCTTCGCTGCTGGGCATCACGTTCTACCTGATCATGATCGCGCTCGAGCGTGCGCTGATCCCATGGTACGTCGCCCACCAGGATTCTTAGGCATACCCGGCTCGCCCGGAACACCCCAATCAACGTGCCTTCCAGCCCTGCAAAGATTTTGTCACCGAGGCAACTTCAATCGGACCAATTCCATCCTTTCCGGCGGAGAAATGATCCGATTTGGCGTACCCACAGATGAAATATGGGAGTGACTAAACTCAAGGATATTCCGCGAATCACGGCATCGCCCTGCGGGCGATGCCGTGATTCGCGGGTTCATGTAGTCGAGCTTAGCCACTCCCTGAAACATCGCAACATGGCAAGTCACGTTACACTACAAACCTATCCAACACGGTCGTGTGCACCGCCGTATCCAGGACGAAGGTCCATCAGCGGCAGTGCAGCCGATGCAGTGACGGATTGGTCCCCAGCGCGGTTGCAGCCTCGAAGCTGTTTGTTTCCAACCGGTGTATGGCAGTTCGGTCGAACGCTCGTTCGCTGATCGTTCGCAGACTGCCCAGGTCTCTGTTCGCAATTTCAAAGGAGAAGAGAAGAACTATGAACCGTTCGTACAAGCTGCTCGCAGGAGCAGCAGCCGCAGCGACGATGCTCGCCGCATGCGCACCCGCCGCGCCCGCCGCGCCCGCCCAGAAAACCAAGGTCAAGCTTGTGCTGCAGTGGGTCGTGCAGTCGCAGTTCGCCGGCTACTTCGCCGCCAAGGACAAGGGCTTTTACGAAGCCGAGGGTCTCGACGTCGAAATCATCCCCGGCGGCCCCGATGTCTCGAACTCGCAGTACGTCGCCTCCGGCCAGGCCGACATTGGCGTAGGTTGGACGCCCGGCAAGATCCTCGCCCCGCGCGAGCAGGGCGCCAAACTGGTCAACATCGCCCAGATCTTCCAGCGCTCCGGCACGCTCATGATCTCGTTCAAGGACAAGAACGTCACGAAGGTCGATGAGTTCGCCGACAAGAACATCGGCTCCTGGCTCGGCGGCAACGAGCCCGAGCTGTTCGCCGCGATGATCAAGGCCGGCATCGAGCCGGACAAGGGCGCCAAGATCATTCAGCAGGGCTTCGACATGAACCAGATGCTGAAGGGCGAAATTGACGTGGCACAGGCCATGATCTACAACGAGTACGCTCAGGTGCTCGAAACGAAGAACCCGGCCACCGGCGAGCTCTTCAAGCCCGAGGATCTCAACGTCATCAACTTCAATGACGTCGGCACCGCCATGCTCCAGGACGCCGTGCTCGCCAAGGAAGACTGGCTCGCCGACGCCAAAAATCAGGAGACGGCGGTCAAGTTCCTCCGCGCCACCTACAAGGGCTGGATGTTCTGCCGCGACAATCTCGATGAGTGCGTGCAGATCGTGCTCAAGAACGGCTCGGCCCTCGGCGAGAGCCACATGAAGTGGCAGCTCAACGAAATCAACGGCCTGATCTGGCCGTCGCCCAATGGCATCGGCATGCTCGACGAAGCTGCCTACAAGCAGACTGTCGAGATCGCCAAGACCTACGGCGTCCTCAAGGCTGAACCGGATGCGGCCGCTGTGCGCACCGACCTGGCCAAGAAGGCTCTCGAAGGTCTCGAAGGCGACAGCAAGGGCGCCAACTTCACGAAGGCTACCGTCGAACTGAAGGAAGGCGGGAAGTAGGACTCCACTCCCGTCCCCGTCCGTCGATCATGACGGGCGGGGACGGGAGCGGAACCGACGCACGAAGGAGCTCACATGGATTTCGGAATCACCCTCAAAAGCGATATGGACTGGAAGCGCGAGATCAAGCTCGTGCAGGCGGCCGAAACGGGCGGCTTCAAGTACGTGTGGAGCTTCGACTCGCACGTGCTCTGGCAAAGCGTTTTTCCGCGCTTCGCACTATGGGCCAACGCCACGCGCAAGGTCCGCATCGGTACGCTCGTCACCAACCCGGTCGTGCGTGACGTCACGGTCGCCGCCAGCGATTTCGCCACGCTGCAGCTGATCAGCAAGGGCCGCATGGACATGGGCATCGGCCGCGGTGACAGCTCCCGCCGACGCATCGGCAAGGGCCCGACCACCATGGCCAACCTCGAGGAGTTCGTCGATCAGTTCCGCAGGCTCACCGCCGGCGAACACATCGACTACGAAGGCGCCGACGTGCAGCTCACCTGGGCCAAGGCAGGCGTGCCCCCGGTCTGGGTCGCCGGCTACGGACCGATCGCCCTGCGCTCTGCCGGCCGCCACGCCGACGGCATCGTGCTGCAGTTCGCAGATCCCCACCTGATCAAGTGGTGCCTCGATTTCGTGCGCGAAGGCGCCGAACAGGCCGGCCGCGACTATTCCAAAATCAAGGTCATGTCGTGCGCTCCCGTCTCGATCAGCGATGACCTGCCCAAAGCCCGCGAGGTCGTGCGCTGGTTCCCCGCACTCGTCAGCAATCACGTCGTCGACCTGCTCAAGAAGTACCCGAAGGACGAGCTTCCCCCCGAGCTGGTCGCCTATGTCGACGATCGCCCTGAATACAATTATTTGCATCACGCGCAGGTCGGCAGCGACAACGGCCGCTTCGTGCCCGACGAAATCGTCGATCGCTATTGCATCATCGGCGGCGTCAAGGAACAGATCCGCCGCCTTGAAGAGCTGCGCGACCTCGGCGTGCATCAGTTCAATATTTATCTGATGTGCGGCGACGAAGAAAAGCAGCTGAAGACGTACGCGGAGAAGGTGATTCCCGTGCTGGGGAAGAAGCGGGCGGCGAAGAAGTAGATTGTGATAGTGGATAGTAGTTAGTAATAGTGGATAGTGACAGCGTCACTATCCACTATCACTATCCACTATCACTATTACGAAGTGAGGCGAACATGGCACTCTTGATTCGTAACGGCAACATCATCACGGCGACCGAGAACTACGTCGCTGACATTTACTGCGAAGGTGAGACGATCACCCGCATCGGCCGCGATCTCGACGCCCCACCCGGCGCCACGATCATCGACGCCACCGGCAAGTACGTCTTCCCCGGGTTCATTGACCCGCACGTGCATATCTATCTGCCATTCATGGGCACGTTCGCCAGGGATGACTACACGTCCGCCAGCAAGGCCGCCGTCGTCGGCGGCACGACCACGCTGATGGAAATGGTCTGTCAGGCCGGCGCCCAGCAGCCGCTCGCCGACGGCTTTGAATTCTGGATGAAACAGGCCGCCGGCAAGAGCGCCTGCGACTTCACTTTTCATCAGGGCGTCACGCGCTACGACAAGCAGGTCGAGGGCGAGCTGCACGAAATTGTGAACGCCGGCGTCTCCAGCTTCAAAATCTTCCTGGCATACAAAGGCGCGTTCGGCATCGACGACGATGCGCTTTTCAACACGCTCACCCTGGCGAAGAAGCTCGGCGTCATCACCACCGCGCACTGCGAAAACGCCGAACTCGTCTCGCGCCTGCAGGCGCAGCTGCTCGCCGCCGGCAAGACCGGCCCGGAGTTTCATTACTGGAGCCGCCCTCCCCGCGTCGAGGCCGAAGGCGTCAGCCACCTGATGGCCTTCGCAGAACTCACCGGGGCACACACGTACCTCGTGCACACATCCTGCCAGGAAGCGCTGCAGGAAGCGATCGCCGCCAAGCAGCGCGGGCTGAACGTCTGGGTCGAAACGCTGATCCAATATCTGCTGCTCGACAAATCACATGCCGAGCTGCCGAACTTCGAAGGCGCCAAGTACGTCATGTCGCCGCCGCTGCGCGAGAAATCCAATCAGGACGTGATGTGGAACGCGCTGCGCCAGGGCTTCGCTTCGACGCTCGCCACCGACCACGCGCCGTTCGATTTCGTCGGCCAGAAGGAAATGGGCCGCGGCGATTTCACGAAGATCCCCAACGGCATCCCGTCGCTGCAGGACCGCGTGAACCTCTACTACACGCACGGCGTCGCCGCCGGTCGCATCGACCTGAACACGTTCGTCGCCACGGCCAGCACGAACACCGCAAAAATCTTCGGTATGTTCCCGCGCAAGGGCACCATCGCCCTCGGCGCGGATGCCGACCTCGTCGTCTACGATCCGTCGTACCGCGGCACGATCTCTGCACAAACGCACCAGATCAACCTCGACTACAGCGCCTTCGAAGGCTGGGAAATCAAGGGCCGCCCGAGCGTCGTCACCGTGCGCGGTGAAGTCGCCGCCCGCGACGGCGCGTTCGTCGGCACGGTCGGCCGCGGCCAGTTCGTCAAACGCGAACCGACGCACTGATCACTTCAGTCCGCCGGAAATTTCTGGATCGCACTCACCTGCGATTCCAGAATTTCCGGCAACTAG
>CAXNFZ010000048.1:0-13973 GCA_964201495.1 Chloroflexota bacterium
AGCGCATCGTCGTCGGCGTGAACGACTTCACCGAGGGCAGCGCCGATGCCGCCGGCGCACGCTTTCGCGTCGATGCGGCGGTCGAACGACAGCAGATCGAACGCGTGCAGCGCTGGCGCGCCGAGCGCGACTCAGCTCGCGCACTCGCCATGATGTCACGCATCGAAACCGCCGCGCGCGGCAGCGAGAACCTGCTGCCAGGCATGGTCGCCGCTGTGGAAGCCGGCGTCACCGTCGGCGAAATCGGCCGCGTGCTGCGCTCCGTCTTCGGGGAGTATCAGCCGCCGACGGCGTTCTGAAGGCAGTAAATAGCGGATAGTGGATAGCGGATAGCGGATAGTGGATAGCAGATAGCGGATAGCAGATAGTGGATAGCAGATAGTAGATAGTGGATAGGAACTTTACGAATATAGATTCTTTTTCCAGTCTTTGATCCACTATCCACTATCCACTATCTACTATCCACTAATAAAGGAACATCGGCTTGCCTGCGACGTTCTTGATGCGCGGGCGATACTGCTCGGCGTCGTAGAGCTCCGACACGTCCACCGTGCGCGGGCCGCCGCCGACTTCGCTGAGCGGCGAAGAGGTGTACTTGCCGCCCACCAAAGCGACCATGCGCCCATGCTGACCGGACAGGATCAAGTCCGCTGCGAGCGTGCCGTAATTGGTGCCGACCATCATGTCCATCGCATCCGGCGGGCCGGAGCGCATCAGGTATGCCACGTTCTGGTACATGATGTTCTCGCCAGTCTGCTTCTTGATCATCTCGCCGATGTACTCGCCGACGCCGCCGAGCTTGCGATGGCCATACGCGTCAGCCTCGCCGCTCTCGACCACGCTGCCGCCCTTCGGCACCGCACCCTCCGAGATCGTCAGCATGGCGTAATGGCTCGGGTTGTCGCGCTTGTCTTTCGCGATCAGATCGCACACGCGATCCACATCGAACGGCACTTCGCTGATCAGCACACGATCGACCTGACCGAGGTAACCGGAGATCAACGAGGTCTCGCCGCTGTTGCGGCCGAACAGCTCGATCACCGCCACACGCTCATGGCTGCCGGTGCAGGTGCGCATGTTGTGAATGAACTCGAGCGAGCGCGTCACCGCAGTGCTGAAGCCGATGCAATAGTCGGTGCCGCGCACGTCGTTGTCCATCGTCTTCGGAATGGCCACGATCGGGAAGCCCTCATTGTGCAGGCGCAGCGCATAGCTCAGCGTGTCGTCGCCGCCGATGGCGATCAGCGCATCGATGCGCAGGAACTTCAGCACGCTGATCGTGTGCTGCGTGAAGTCGTAACGGTCGGCGAAGCCTTCACCGAACACAGTGGTGTGCTTCAGGAACTCCGGCACATCCTTCGGCTTGACGTTGGCCGGGTTGGTGCGGCTGGTGTGCAGAAACGTGCCGCCGGTGCGGTCGATCGTGCGCACGACGAGCGGATCGAGCGGAAGCGTGAACGTCTCCGTGCTCTTCTCATCGTCCATGTTGAAGTTCAGCAGGCCGCCCCAGCCGCGCCGAATGCCGACCATTTCGTGGCCGGCTTCGATCAACCGCATCACCGCTGCCTTGATGGCAGGATTGAGCCCAGGTACGTCACCGCCGCCCGTCAGAATTCCGATTCGCATGTTGTATTTCCTCTTTGAAAGACCATAACTGCTTCACCCTGCGCTCATCGCCGTGCAGCTTTTCATCGAAGTCGCCTTCAAAACAAAACGCTGTCAGGGAGAAAGTCACATGAGCATAGGGGTTGCGTCGCTACGAAAAACCACCGACGAAAGCTGTCTCGGCAGATTGCCGCTCGATTCCATCGGACTTGCCACGATTGCCATGATTGCTACTGCGTCAACACCGGCGTCTGTGCTTCGTTGCGCCGGCCCAAAAGCAATTCCAGATGAGCCCGAATCGCCGGCCATTCATCGTCGATGAGCGAATAGAACACCGACGAGCGATGGTGACCATCCGGCATGATCATATTTTTGCGCAGAACACCTTCACGCACGAAACCGAGGCGCTCGACCGCGCGCTGCGACTGCTCATTGCGCACATCAGTGCGAACCTGCACACGAATACAGCCCCACGTCTCGAATGCGTGCTGCAGCATCATGTATTTCGCCTCAGTGTTTGCCGGTGTGCGTCGGTGCGCTTTGCCCAGCCACGTGCCGCCGATTTCCGCGCCGCGGTAGCCGCGGTTGATTTCCATGAAGCGCGTCATACCGATCGGGCGTCCACTCACCTGTGAAATCGTCACGAAGCACAGATCCGTCCCACGTTCCTGGCGACCGAGCAAATCAACGATCACGGCGCGCAGTTTGTCCACGGAATCGACCACGCCATACGGCATGAAACGCCAGATCTCCGGTTCGTCTGCCTCGGGAAACAATGCTTCAGCGTACGACGGATGCAACGGCTCCAGCCGCACATGCCGGCCCGCCAGCGTCACAGGGCGAATTTCCATGTACACGGCGGCAAATTATAGACGGCGCAACGGAGGCACCCATGGCTCGTGCGGCTTCACCGATACCCTTCCGCCTGCATGTTGAACAGCCGCGCATATACGCCGTCGCGCACAAGCAAATCCGCGTGCGAGCCGAGTTCAATGAGTTCGCCCTTCTCAATCACGGCGATGCGGTCAGCCATGCGCACCGTGCTGAAACGATGACTGATCAGGATCGAGATTCGACCAGCGGTGAGGTCGCGGAAGCGCTGAAAGATTTCATACTCACGCGCTGCGTCGAGCGCACTCGTCGGCTCATCGAGCACGAGCACCGCGGCGTCGCGCATAAAGGCGCGGCTCAGCGCGATCTTCTGCCACTGCCCGCCCGACAAGTCGCGGCCGTCCTGAAACCAGTGGCCGAGCATCGTGTCGAAGCGCGCAGACAGGTCCGCGATGACCTCGTCGGCGCCGCCTTTCTCCGCTGCCAGCTCGATTCGCGCGCGATCGTCCAACGCCGACACATCGCCGAAGCCGATGTTCTCGCTGGCGGTCGCGTGATACTTCATGAAATCCTGAAAGATTACGCTCACAGACGCGCGCAGACTTTCCGGGTCGTAGTCGCGCAGGTCGACGCCGTCGAGCATAATGCGGCCCTCGGTCGGGTCATACAACCGCGTCAGCAGCTTGATGAACGTGGTCTTTCCGGCGCCATTTTCTCCGACCAGCGCCAGTTTCTCGCCGTCACAGATCGTCAGCGATATATCGTGCAGCGTCCATTCCGAGTTATTCGGATATCGAAACGACACGTGATCGAACACGATCGTGTGCGGTCCGATCGGCGCGACCTTGTGCGGCTGCGCTGCAATCGGCAGGAGCGGCTTCAATTCGAGGAAGTCATACAGATTCGACAGAAACAACGAACTTTCGTACAGATCGTTCACCTGCTTGAGCAGGCCGAGAAACGAGGTCTGACTTTGCCGAAAAAGCGCCAGATACATCGTCATGTCGCCGAGCGTGGCGACGCCGATCACCGCACGCCAGACGACCCAGGCGTATGAGCCGTAGTACGCAACGGACCCGAGCAATCCGTAGAACAAACTGGTGACACTGCGATCGCGCGCCAGGCGCGCATCTTCATGGAAGAATTTCCAGAACATTTCGTCATAACGCCGCAACAGCAGCTCGCCGAGCCCGAATAGTTTGACTTCCTTGACCGAATCCTTGTTGGTCAAAAGGTGCTCGAAATAGTGCATGCGCCGCGCCTCCGGTGCGCGCCACGTCAGCAGACGAAAGCTCAGCTTGCTGTAGCGATTCTGAGCAATAAACAGCGGCACGCTGGCGCCGAACAACAGCAGCGCCACGAACGGGCTGAACGAAAACAGCACGGCGGCGAACGAAATCAGCTGAATCACGTACTGCAGCGCTGCGAAGGTCGTGTTCAGGATCGTGAGCGCACGCCGGTCCGCTTCACGCTGTGCGTTCTGCAGCTTGTCGTAGAACTTCGCATCTTCGAAGAACTGCAGGTCGAGCACGAGCGCCTTGCGCATGATGGCGGTATTAATTTCGTGCGACATGCGCGCATGAAGCACGTGTTCGAACAGCGTGCGTCCCTGCGCCGTCACCGACCCGAGTGTGACCAGTGCCAGCTCAAAAATCAGCCACGGCAGGACGGGCTGCACGCCGGCCCAGAGACCGGCTTCGCGAAACACGCCGGCCGACGCGGCGCCGGCCACGCCATCGATGATGTGCTTGCCGACCCACGCCTGGCTCACCGGCAATGCCGCGGCCACGAGCGTCACGAGTCCGGTACCGATCGTCGCCGGCGCATGTGCGCGCCACGCAATTCCGAGCGCGCGCCAGAGGTTGCGCAGCATCATTCGAAGATTGACGGAATTCAATGATTCTGTCTGCATGAAGGGTGTCTCCGAAGGCGAAGGCCAGAGTTGTCCTTTAACGTAACTACTCAGGCCGGTTTATTTCCCGTCGAGAAACAGCGTGTTTCGCAGGAAATATCGACCTGGGCCAGAGTGGTTCTCGGGCTTCTTTCCGGCCTTCCGGCCTTCCGGCAGAGCGTGTGACTCCTGTCTCGCAAGAAAAATCCACGCACAAAAAAGAAATGCGCGGCGAAGAAGTCAGGCTGATCTGAGGATTTGCTGCGTCACGAGATGCCCCCGGCGAGGATCGAACTCACAACCTTGGCATTAGAAGGGCCCTGCTCTGTCCAATTGAGCTACGGGGGCGTTCAGCGCAGCATGAGAGCGATTCAGCACCAGAAATCCATCTTTTCGAATGACTCATTTGTCACCCGTCACACCCAATAGTGTGAACGAACGACAGAGAACAGGAAATTCGAAGCGAGGATTCACTGCGTGCTGATTCGCGACTCAACGCGTCACTTCAAAGGCTTGATGCCATTATAGACAACGCGCCCTCCAAGGCGATCGATGATCTCCTTGGGGGTGCGACCGATGCGCAGCGCAAGTTCAGCGGCCGACATCGACACATTGTTATTGAGCAGAAAAGCGCGGAAGGCCGCCTCTGCGACCGGGGTCTGCGGCGAAATGAACTCGGGGTCATGCGCGCGTTCGGCGCGGATCATCTGCATGGCGCGCGTGACGCGGCTCACTTCAGCAGTCTCCGGGTCGACACTATCAAACGTCGCACTCAGCGATTCATCGCCAGCCGCTTCGATCTGCTCAGGAGTCAGACACTTGGCGATCAGAACGTGTACGTCCTGGCCATTTTTTTCGAACCAGTCGTAATCGATGCGAAATTTGGTGTCTTCCGTAATGCGGGTGATTTTCATGGTCATATCAACGCTCACCCAGATGCCAGTAGCTGTCGCCTACGGGCACATAGTTGCCGTTCGCCACAAGAACAGAGAATACGTCGCGCGCGCCAGCGCGCACGAGCGTGTTCACGACTGCATACAACGTGCGCAAATGCACATTGCCCTGCGGACTGAGCTTGGCGATTTCAAGAAACGCATCACGAACGGCGCCGGCCAGTTCACGGCCGCTGCGCAACGGCTCGAAGGCGCGCGCGTCGTCGATGAATACCGACGTCTGATCGTCGAATTCACAAGCCACTGCGCGCTGTGCGGTGTCGAGGCGGAGGTGATTGGCATAGTTCGAAGCCACGCGCACCCAATCGCGCTTCGGCTTGCGGCGCCTGACATCGATGATGAAATCCTGCGGCGACTCCGTGCGGCTGATGATCAGCTCGGCACCGACCGGAAGATCGCTGGCGCGATAAAACTCAGCTAGTCCCCACAGATAGCCGCCGTCGCGCACCAGCCAGACCACAAATGCCTTGCCCGTCGACCGGTCCTTGAACGTCACCGGCACGCGCGGCTTATCCTGCGTCGGCAGCACCGCTGAAATCCCGCGCGTCCAGCCCAGCGTGCCGGCGAGTCGATGCGGATACGTCAGCACCGCCTGCGCGCTGTCCACAGGTTCCACCGGCACCACCAGCGGATGCGGGTAGTCGATTTCGTCGCCGATCTGCTCGATCAATGTCTCGATCTCAGGCGAGAGCGTCACACGATTTTCGTAGATGCGTGACACCAGCGGGGCCGGGCATTCGCGCACTTCCACGGGCGTGCTGCGTCGCAGGACCCATGCCGGCCGCTCAGTCAGGCTGACCTCATCAAATCGGTCATCGCCGGCAAGTGCGCTGTTGAGCGACACTTCCTGGACATTGGCGGCCACATCTTCCGGCAGACCAAGATCGCGCAGGATCACGTCGGTGGTCAACGGCCTGCCCGCCGCCATGTCCAGCACCGCCTCCGCCAGGTTCAAATGCCCGATATTCACTTCGGCCATCATCGCCCGCAGGAACCATTCTTCGCCGATCCGGATCAGCTCAGAGTTTTTTTCCAGCGCCGTCGTCAGCAACGTCACGACGCGCTCACTGTAGGTTTCAACGATCTCTTCCGGCGTGCGCAGGTTGTCGTCATTAACCAGCGTGCTGATATCGAGATCATTCAGCTTATGCGGCGGCTTGTAGCCGGCAGCGAATTCACGATGCGTGCCGTCCATCATCGTGACGGCGATCACATCGAAGGCTTCCGGCTCGTTGGTAACGGCCGGGCGCACAGATTGAACCACGCCGGTGACGAACCCCAGAATCGGAAAAAGAAGTTCTTCGCCCGCCGTGTAGGCGTTCCTGGGCTGATACGTCTTTCCTGCACCGCTCAGCTGACGCCGCAGCGCCGAGTTTTCTCCCTCAATACGGTGAATGATGAGCTTTCGCGCCAGCTCGCTGGCGCGCTGCGGGCGCCCTTCTTCGAGAAGGGTCCCATATATGAATTCCGCATCGTCCGGTCGGATGACGAATTCACTCCAATACTGCGCAGTTTGTGTTCGCCGATAAATCACTTGGCACGCCTTTTTCAACAGCCGCCCACACCTCCACCAAACTTTGCCGTCCGCACCTCAAAGGGCGCGGCACGTGGTTCGGGCGGATACGAGGCCGGACGGGCTGCATTTCGTCGGGATAGCCCGAAGATTATAAACGAGCGAAGGCCATAGCAAGGCGAACCTGCGCTGGCAAACCCCGGAATTGTCGTCGCTGCGTCTTTACTTCACCGGTTCGGCAAGTGGCTCGGTGTGAAAAACCTCATCCCAGACGCTGGTGCTCACGCCAAAACGCGCCTTCGGCGTCTTGTAATGATGTTCCATGTGGTGCCGCTTGAGAAATTTCAGGATCGGTCCCCTCATCGGCATATGGTGCTCGGCATAATGCAGCAGGTCGTAGCCGATGTAGCCAAGCGTGAAGCCGCCGAAGGTCGGCCACATCAATGCCTCGACACCGAGCACACGAAAAGCAGCCAGAAACACCGCGCCGAACAGCAGCGCGCCAGGAATGCTCACGGCAGGCGGCATGACCAGGCGCGTCTTCACATGCGGCTGCACATGATGCACGCCGTGAAAAAGGAAGATCAGCCGCTTGCCCCACACGGTTTGCGGCTCCAGATGAAAAAAGAAGCGGTGCACGAGATATTCCGTCAGCGTCCAGACCCCCAGACCGACGAGGAACATTGCTGGCAACACCAGCCAGTGCATGCCAGCCCAATTCCACGCGCCGTACAGCACTGCCCCGAACACGACCGGCATAAACAACACCAGCACCACTACTGGAGAAACGTGCGTGAACCACTCCAGCACATCGGACTTAAACAGCCGGATTGGCTGCTGGTCGTAGATGATTTTTTCTTCGTCGTATTCTTCAAATTGAGAAGCAAACAAGTTCTGAAATGACATGAAAATCCTCCGGAAGCAATTCTAGAGGGAGGAGATGAGAGGAGATGAGAGGAGATGAGAGGAGAGAGAGGGGAGAGGGGAAGAGGGGGAGAGGGAAGAGGAAATGCCCGCCAAATTCACAGTGCGGCGCCCCCAATGACACGCATCTCACAGGTGTTTCGCATGCCCTCTCCCCTCTTCCCCTCTCAACCTCTTCCCTCCCCTCTCTCCCCTCTCTCCCCTCTCAACCTCTCCCCTCCCCCTTTTCATGCGACGGGAAGATGCGGCTGCGCATCTCCTCCGGCTTGAACCAGAAATTGTCGAACATTTCGATCACGTAGCCGATGTGATTCGCAGGGATGGCGATGAACATCTCACCGCTGGCAACCTGGTTGAAGCCGCGGCCGCCACCCTCGCCCAATGCGAAGACAGTATTGCCGGTCAGCCGTGGGGCGGCGAAGATCGACGAGCACGAAGACGCGCCGAGTTCGCCGTGGGGGAACGTGCCCTCGCGCACGCTGGCGGCGCCGGCCAGCTGCATGGCGCGCTGCACGTCGGTGATGCACACCAGCAAGTCGAGTGACGCTTCCGCAGGCAGGTCCGCCAGCGGCGCCGCGGCGATGGCGCGCAGTGCACCGGCCGGCAGGGTGTGGCTGGAGCGCTTGTTGCGCTGCGCTGCCTCTGGCGTGAAGAAGCCCTGCGCCATCGTCAGGTACTCGCCATCGCAGATCAGGCTGCCGGCATCTTCGTGCTTCAAAAAGCCGAGGTGGTACTGGCCGACGTGGCAGTCGTGGTTTGCAGCGTCCACATACACGCGCCGGCCCTGTTCGGCCTGGTGCAGCAGCGCGCACACCGGCACGCGCGCCGGCGCATAACCGTCCGGCGGCGCATCGGCGCAGTACGTGATCGCAACTGGCGGCCGCTTCAGGCGCACTTTGTTCAAAAGAATGTCGACGAGACGCGCGCGGTCGATGAGGGGAGTTGGGGACATTTTTATTTTCAGATTTCGTAACTACTCAGGCCTAAATCAGTATTTCCCGCGAAACGCGCTATTCCTTCCTCCTTTGGGGGAAGGAATAGCGCGTTTCGCGTTGAAAAAATGGATGGCCTGAGTAGTTACCGGATTTCAGATTTCAGATTTCAGATTGAATGTCTGCGGGCGCAGAGATTGACGCGTGCTGAGACTCAAAATCTGAAATCAAAAGAATTCCACCACGCGCCGCTCGAATTCGTCGGGCAGTTCGTAGTGCACGGAGTGGCCGACGCCGGGCGGGATCCAGAGCTGCGCGCCGGGCAGCCATTCGGCCAGCACCTGCGCGTGGCGGCCAGGGGCGTTGACGCGGTCGTTTTCGCCCTGCACGCACAGGCACGGCACGCGCACGTCGGCGAGGTCGGCGGCCGTCCAGTCGGGATTGGTGATGGTCTCATCGATCGTGGCGCGCAACAGTTCTCGCCAGTAGCCGGCGCCCTGCGCGCCGTCGTGCAGCGCGATCATCTCGTGCATCCAGTCGGGCGATTCGTGCTCGACGCGATCCGGATCCATGCCGATCGGCACACGGGTGCGCACGTGGTCGTCGATGTAGGCGTTGGCGGCCAGCAGCACTGCCGCGCGCACGGCGTGCGGGTGATGGCGCACCATATAGAGCGCGACGTTGCCGCCGTTGCTGTGGCCGATCACGTACGCCGGCGACGCGGCCAGCCCTTCGACGAGGTCGGCCAAATCCTGCGCCATGGCAGCGAAGGAATACGTCACCCGCCCGCGCTCGTCGCGCACCGCCTCAGAGCGCCCATGCCCGCGGCAGTCCGGCACAAGCACGCGGTAGCGCTGCGCCAGGCGCGCCACCAGGTCGCTGTGCACGCAGTAATCCTGCCGGCCGGTGAGCGTGCTGCCGTGAATCAGCAGCACCGCCGCCGCGTCAGGCGAGCCGAATTCTTCGTAATACAGGAAATTGCCGTTACGGGTTTCGAATTGCATACACACCGCCGAACGTAACCATTCACGGATTCCACCAGCGTATCCTGAACTGTTATCGCCGAACGAATTATGTATACAACCAAATGAGAAGCAGCGCCAGTGGTGGCTAAGTGAGTCGCCAAAAGTTCTGGCGGCGGTGTGCTCCTGGTGATAACTGCTCAGATAAAGCGCCGAAGCTTCCCCAACCGACTGCTGGTCGATGATCCGCTGCATCACACGCTGCAAATCGGACGCGTCGCCCATGCGAAAGGTAAAGCCATTCACGCCGTCAGTGACGCATTCGGTCGTGCAGCCCACGTTCGCCACAAGCGTCGAGACGCCGCAGGCCTGCGCCTCCAGGCATGATCATCGGCAGGTTTTCATGCCAGACAGAAAGAATGTGGATCAGATACAGAATTTTCATGGCTTCTGCTCTACCGCGCCGGTCTGCTGCCGATGCATCTGATCCAGCATTTCGTAATGTCCTACCTTCGCCTGCAGATATCTGCTCTGCTCTCGACTCCTGTTTTCAACTAATCCGCAAACCGCTTCGTCACTTCCAGCATCAGCTCGATCTCACCGTCGTCGGGGATGCCGCGCGTATCCAGCAGAAAGTACGTGCAGCCGCGCGCGATCATATCCTCGATCTTCGCCGCGAACTGTTCCGGCGTGCCGTAGATGCCCTTTTCGCGCAGGAACGAATCGCGCAGGCGCCCCTGCACCTCTTCCTCGGTGCGCCCGATCGCCGCGCCGCCGAACCATGTCTTGCGCAACGTCGAAAAGTCGCGCCCGATCTTGTCGCACTCGCCCTTCAGAATATCGAACTTGCGCTGCCATTCCTCGCCCTGCGCCGTCACATTCCAGTAATCGGCGTAGCGCGCGATCAGCGGCAGCATCTTCTGCTCGCCCGACCCGCCGATCAGCAGCGTCGGCGGCTGCGGCGTCTGCGGCAGGTTGATCGCATCTTCGATGCGGTAGTGCTTGCCCTCGAACGAGCTCTTCTCCTGCGTCCACATCGTCCGGAAGATCTGCACGGTCTCCTCGAGCTGCGCCACGCGCACGCCCGGCGCCGGGAACGCGTAGTTGTACGCCAGATACTCGTCGACCTTCCATCCCGCCCCGATCCCCAGGATCAGCCGTCCCTTCGTCAGATACTGAATCGTGCTGGCCATCTTCGCCATCAGCGCCGGATTGCGATATGACTGGCACGCCACGATCGTGCCGAAATCCAGGTGCGGATACAGCGCCGCATAAAACGACAGCGTCGTCATGCACTCCAGGCAGTCATCCTCGCCCCACTGCGTGTGATCGGTCACCCACACCGACGACCACTGCCCGCTGATCGCATTGATCACGCGGCGCATGTCGGCGTCGAAGCGCGCGCGGCGATCGGCGAAGCGCGGCCCCGGCGGCATCCAGCTGCCCTCGTCCTTCACGTACGCCCGCGGCTTGTCCGTCGTGCGCGCGCCCGGCGGCTGCACCCAGCCAAATTGAATCGGGAAGTTTTGCTTGGTCATAGTGCAGGGATTGTAGAAGAAGGGGGGAATTTCACATTGCACATTGCACATTGCACATTTCACATTGCAGATTGCAGATTGCGCACCATATCGAGGCCGTTTTCGGACTGCCTTCCCGGAACAGCATCGATCTCACCACTGCTGCCATGTTCACCCGAGATCGCCATGCGCAATGTGAAATGTGAAATGTGCAATGTGAAATGTGCAATCTGCAATCTGCAATGTGAAATCTGAAATGTGCAATCTGAAATGCATAATCTGCCCCATGCGCATCCTGAAGCGTCTCCTGATCAGCCTGCTCGCCCTCGTCGTCATCCTGTCCGCCGCGCTCGGCGGCGGCGTGGTCTTTTTCGCGCGCGCGTCTTTTCCGCAGACCAGCGGCAAAGCGCAGCTGCCCGGCCTGCAGGGCGCGGTCGAAATCGTGCGCGATCGCTTCGGCGTCCCCCACATCTACGCCGACACGCCGGCCGATCTGTTCATGGCGCAGGGCTACGTGCACGCGCAGGATCGCTTCTTCCAGATGGAGTTCTCACGCCGCATCGGCCAGGGCCGCATCGCCGAACTCTTCGGCGCCGGCGCTCTCAATCAGGACAAGTTCATCCGCACGCTCGGCTGGGCCCGCGTCGCTGAAGAAGAAGCGCGCACCATGCCGGCGGACGCCAAAGCGCTGCTCGAGGCATACGCCGCCGGCGTCAACGCCTACGCGCTCCCCAACGCCGATCGACTCGGCCTCGAATTCAACGTGCTCAAGCTCATCGGCCGCAGCTGGACGCCCGAACCCTGGACTCCGGTGAACTCTCTCACCTGGGGCAAGGCGATGGCCTTCAACCTGGGCGACAACGCCGATCAGGAGCTGCTGCGCGCCGCCATCCTCGCCCACGGCGGCCCCGCCCTCGCCGACGCCATTCTGCCGCCCTACCCGGCCGACCACCCGGTCATCGCGCCCACGAACGGCCCCGCTGCGTCCGTCGCTCCCCAGCCGTCGTCTCCTGCCTTTCTCGGTGACGGCAGCGGCGCACTCGCGCTCGCGCGCCTCTCGCGCAGCGCCGCCGACGGCCTCGGCTTCGCCCGCGGGTCCGACGTCGGCAGCAACAACTGGGTGCTCGCCGGCTCGAAAACCACCACCGGCAAGCCGATCCTGGCCGACGACCCGCACCTCGGCATCCAGATGCCCTCAATCTGGTATCAGGTCGGCCTGCACTGCCGCACGATCAGCGAGGCCTGCCCCTACGACGTCGTCGGCGCCTCGTTCGCCGGCACCCCCGGCGTCGTCATCGGCCACAACGCCCGCATCGCCTGGGGCGTCACCAACGGCACCGTCGACACGCAGGACTATTTCATCGAACGCGCCGACCCGGCTGATCCCGATTCGTTCGAGTTTCAGGGCGCCTTCGAAAAGGCATCTGTGCGCGAAGAACGCATCGCCGTCGCCGGCCGCGCCGAGCCCGAAGTCCTGCGCGTGCGCGTCACCCGCCACGGCCCGATCATGAACGACGTCGAGCCGGCGCTGAAGGACAAGCCCGCCATGGCGCTGGCGTGGGCGGCGCTGCGCCCCGGCACGCTCGTGCAGAGCATTCTCGCCATCAACCGCGCGCAAAACTGGGATCAGTTCCGCGATGCGCTGCGCCTGTGGGACACGCCATCGCAGAACTTCGTCTACGCCGACGTCGACGGCAACATCGGCTACCAGTTCCCCGGCAACATCCCGGTGCGCGCCAAAGGCGACGGCACCGTCCCAGTCCCAGGCTGGACAGGTGATCACGAATGGATCGGCTTCGTGCCGTTCGAAAAGCTGCCCTCGCGCTACAACCCGCCCGAAGGCTTCATCGCCACCGCCAACAACGCCGTCGTCGACGCGCAGTCCGACGTGTTCCTGATGGCGCGCGACTGGGACTTCGGTTACCGCGCCCGCCGCATCGAAGACCTGCTGCAGGCCAGGGAAAAGTTCAGCGTCGCCGACGTGCAGGCCATGCACGCCGACGCATACTCGGTCTTCGCCGACGAGCTGATTCCCGTGCTCGAAGCGGCCGCGCCGGCCGGCTCCGGCGAAAAAATCGACGTGGCCATGGCCGTCCTGCGCAACTGGGACCGCACCTACAGCCGCGATTCGCGCGGCGCCGTGCTGTTCGAGGCCGCGCGCCTGCACCTCGCCCGCGCCGTCTTCGCCGACGAACTTGGTGACCTGGCCGGGGACGCCATCGGCGTCGGCACCGCCACCTGGACCGCCCTGCGCAACGTGATGAACGACGAAAACGCTCCGTGGTGGGACGACACGACCACCCCGGAAAAGGAGACGCGCGCCCAGATTGTGCAGCGCGCCATCACCGCCGCGGTCGATGACCTAAGCACGCGCCTGGGGGCAGATTCGTCGCAGTGGCGCTGGGGCGCCATGCACCAGGCCACCTTCCGCAACCAGACCCTCGGCACCAGCGGCATCACACCCATCGAGATGCTGTTCAACCGCGGCCCGTTCAACGCCGACGGCGGCACCGGCCTTGTCAACGCCGTCGGCCACCGCGCCGACGACTACGCTGTCCGCTCCGTGCCCTCGCTGCGCATGATCGTCGACATGGCCGACCTGTCCGACTCGCTGCTGATCCACACCACCGGCCAGAGCGGCCACACATTGCACCCGCGCTACGACGATTTCATCGACGCATGGCTCAACGGACGCTACAACCCGCTGCTCTGGACGCGCGAACAAATCGCGAACGGCGCCGAGGGCACGCTGACGCTGACGCCGTGAAGAGTCAGGGATTTCAAATTTCAGATTTCGTAACTACTCAGGCCTAAATCAGTATTTCCCGCGAAACGCGCTATTCCT
>CAXNFZ010000049.1:0-13690 GCA_964201495.1 Chloroflexota bacterium
GGCGAGACGCTGTTCGTCGAGCGCAGCGGGGAAGATCGCGAGAGCCGCTCGCAGCACGGTCTGGTGCGCACGCTGGTGAGCAACATGGTCGTCGGCGTGAG
Source organism: Chloroflexota bacterium (assembly GCA_964201495.1). Lineage (GTDB taxonomy): Bacteria > Chloroflexota > Anaerolineae > J036 > Brachytrichaceae > CANJQH01. The sequence continues at coordinate 102 of CAXNFZ010000049.1, forward strand.
CACAGGATTCAGCAAGGTGGTGGAAATCACGCAGGAGAGCGTCGGCTATCGTGCTGAAATGAAGGGCACCTCGCTCGAGTTATTTCTTGGATATTCGCATTCGATCGTGTTTCCGCCTCCGGCGGGGATTTCGTTCGTGAACGATTCGAAAACGCGCCAGATCACGGTCAATGGCGCGAACAAAGAAATTGTCGGTCAGGTGGCGGCCGAAATTCGGGCGCTGCGACCGCCGGAACCGTACAAGGGCAAGGGCATCAAGTACGTCGGTGAGATTATCCGCCGCAAGGCGGGCAAGGCCGGTAAGACCGGTAAGGGCGCGAAGTAAGAGCGCCGTTTCGCAGCTGGGAGTCACGGACTTGCCGTGGTTCCGAAGAAGGTAAACAAACATGGCATTTGGACGAGAGGAAGCGCGCGAACGTCGCCGCCGCCGCGTACGCGGCAAAATTTCTGGTTCGGCAGCGCGCCCGCGCCTGAACGTGTTCCGCAGCCTGGAGCACATCTACGCGCAGCTCATCGACGACGATGCGGGTCATACGCTGGTTGCGGCTTCGAGCCTGGAGAAGGCTGTGCGCGATCAGAAGGGCAAGAAGAGCGAGGAAGCGGCCGCGATCGGCAAGCTGCTGGCGCAGCGCGCTCTTGAAAAGCAGATCAAGCAGGTGGTATTCGACCGCGCCGGCTACCGGTACCATGGTCGCGTCAAGGCGGTCGCCGACGGCGCGCGCGAGGGCGGTCTGGAGTTCTAATATGGCAGACAATTACCAATCCCGACCTCGCCGCGATGGCGGTCCGCGCGGCCAGCGCCGCGACAACTCTCCGAGCGATGGTCCGGAGCTCGATACGCGCATCGTAGATGTGGCGCGTGTGGCCAAGGTGATCAAGGGTGGTCGCCGGTTCGCTTTCCGCGCATTGATCGTGGTGGGCGACAATCAGGGCCGCGTCGGCCTCGGAATGGGCAAGGCCCGCGCCGTGCAGGATGCGATTCGCAAGGCGACCGACCGCGCTAAGCTGAACATGAAGAAGATCGAGGTCGTGCAGGGCACGATCCCGCACGAAGTGATCGCGAAACACGCCAGCGCGCGTGTGCTTCTGAAGCCGGCTTCGCCGGGCACCGGCGTCATCGCCGGCGGCGGCGTGCGTGCGGTGCTCGAGGCTGCTGGTGTGCGCGATGTGCTCACCAAGTCGCTTGGCGCCAAGAGCAAGCTGAACTCGACTTACGCAACGCTGGCAGGTCTGCTGCAGCTGAAGAATATTCAGGAAGAGGCACGCGCTCGCGGCAAGAGCGTCGAGGAAGTGATGCCTTTCTGGAGGAAGATCGATGGCGGACAATAAGCAGGTTCGCGTGACGTATAAGAAGAGCGCAATCGGGTACGCCGAGCGCACCAAGCGCACGATTCGGGCGCTTGGCTTCACCAAGCTGGGTCAGACTGTCCAGCACGTCGATACGCCGCAGGTCCGCGGCATGCTGAACGCCGTGAAACACCTCGTCGTGGTCTCCGACGTGGCGTAGTGCCCGCGTGTTGCTGGAACAGGTGAATGCCTGGTTGTGCATGACCAGTGCGGTTTCCTGAAGCGGGTTAACTCCGTTGTTGGGCAGGCTGTGCTGGATCCAGCTGCTGTGTGCAGCCCCTGCACCCTTCCCAGCCCTGGCTGAGTCAGAACTCTGGCTCAGCCAGGGCTGGGGGATGGGAACAGGGGTGATTTCGGCTTTTCAGAACAACACGTGTGGAATTGCGGCCCGGTGGTCGTTTGAACGGATTCGGACGGATTCGGACGGATTCGATTAAATGGCGCCTGCAGGCTGCTGAAATTACCGCGCTGCGTTGAGCGGCGCGAGCGAGTCGGTGCGGTCACGCTGGCCGCAGCGGCGCAAGCAAAAGGAAAGCGATGAAACTTCATGAAATTAAGCCCGCTTCGGGCTCCAGCCGGCGCAAGCAGCGCCGCGGTATCGGTATTGCTGCTGGCCGCGGCAAGACTGGTGGTCGTGGTTCGAAGGGCCAGAAGTCGCGCTCGGGTGGCGTCGGCAAGCTGGGATTCGAGGGCGGCCAGTTCAAGATGGTGCGCAAGCTTCCGTTCATGCGCGGTGTGGGTTTCTTCAACCCGTACAAGATCAGCTATGAGCCGGTCAACATCGGCACGCTGCAGGAGTCCTTCGAGGCTGGCAGCGTCGTGAACCCGGTGGCGCTGGGCGAGCTCGGCCTGACGCCGAAGAACGCCAAGTATGTGGCTGTGCTCGGGTCCGGCGACCTGAACGTGGCGCTGAAAGTCACCGCCCACAAATTCAGCAAGACTGCTGAAGAGAAAATCAAGGCTGCCGGCGGCGAGGTGATCAAGCTCGAAGTTGTGCGCGGCCACCACCGCACGCGCTAAAGACGGCGATTCCTCGATTCCGCGCTGGGGAATTCCGTCACGCATTGCCATGCGCTTCCGAAGGAAGTGTATGGCAGCGTGCGCGGAGTGGGACGGGGCGGGAGCGAGCAGGCAAAACGCACGATGTTACAGGCGATTCGCAATGCTCTCGGCTTGCCCGAGATCCGCAGCCGCATCCTCTTCACGCTGTTCATTCTGGTGATTTACCGCCTGGTGTCGCACATTCCTGTGCCGGGCGTGAACCTTGATGTGCTGCGCCAGATTCAAGCCAGCGTGGAAACCGGCGGCGGCGGCGGCCTCGGTGCGCTGGTCAACCTCGTCGGTCTGCTCTCCGGCGGCGCTGTCTACAATTTCTCCGTCCTGGCGATGGGTGTGTACCCGTATGTCACGGCAAATCTGATCCTGCAGCTTCTGATTCCGGTGATCCCGCGCCTCGAAGAGATGGCCAAGGAAGGGGACGCTGGGCGCCGCAAGATCAATAAGCTGACGTATTACCTGACGGTGCCGATGGCGGCGCTGAATGCAATCGGCCAGGTCAACATTTTCGAGCAGATCGGCCAGGGCATTGCCGGCGGCGCCCGCGTGATGCCGGCGTGGGGCCTTTACCCGGCGGAGAACATTCTGCCGACGCTGGTGACGGTGCTGACGATGACGGCGGGAACGATGCTCGCTGTATGGCTGGGTGAGCTGATCACCGAGCAGGGCATCGGCCAGGGCTTGTCGATGATCATCTTCGGCGGCATCATCGCGCGCCTGCCTTCGAGCATGGTGAACACGGTGAGCGCCGGCAGTGGCAGCGGCTCGAGCTTTCTGACGCTGGTGGCTTTCCTTATGATTACGGTCGGAACAGTTTTGGCGATCGTTTACATCCAGGAAGGTGAAAGGCGCATCCCAGTGAACTACGGCCGTCGTGTGCGCGGCCGGCGCATGGTTGGCGCGTCCGGGTCGCACATTCCGCTGAAGATCAATGCCTCAGGCATGATCCCGCTGATTTTCGCGCAGGCGCTGCTGGTGTTTCCGGCAATCATGGCTGGTTTCTTTGTCAACAGCACAAACGCCGATGTCGGTCGGTTCGCTTCCGGCGTAGTCGATCTGTTCGCGGGACAGCAGGGGGCGACGTCGCTGACGTGGCAATCGATCCTGTATACGGTGTTTTACTTTGCGCTGGTGCTGGGCTTCACGTATTTCTACACGGACGTGATGATGCAGCAGCAGAATCTGCCGGAGAACCTGCAGAAGCAGGGCGGCTTTATTCCGGGCATTCGGCCGGGCAAGCCGACGGAAGTGTTTATCAACACCGTCGTACGGCGATTGACGCTGGTCGGTGCGTTGTTCCTCGGCTTGCTGGCAGTGCTGCCTTCGCTGCTGAGCTTCCTGTCGTATGTGCCTGGGCTGAACTTTCTGCGGCCGATCGGCGGCAACAACAGCCTGTTGCTCTCGGGCGCCGGGTTGCTGATCGTAGTAGGTGTCGTGCTCGATACCATGCGGCAGCTGGAAGCGCAGCTGATGATGCGCAACTACGAAGGGTTTATCAAGTAGAAGCAAGTAGAAGCAGGTAGAAGCGGCGTGACGCGCGGCGAATTTGCTGAAGTGCCCTGGTCCGTGCGGGGTGCAGCAGATCAGAAAATTCGCCGTGGGCCGGCCGGAGACCAATCACTATGGCACGCTTCATGCATGGCATCATTCTGCTTGGCGGTCCGGGAGCAGGAAAAGGCACGCAGGCGGTGATGCTGGCGCGCAATTTGCATCTTCCGCATATTTCGAGCGGCGATCTTTTCCGTGAAAACATGAAGCAGCAGACGGAGGTCGGCCGGCTGGCGCGCAGCTACATGGATGCGGGGCGGCTAGTGCCGGATGAAGTGACGATTCGCATGGTGCGTGAGCGGCTGGTAGAGCCGGACTGTGAAGATGGCTTCATTCTGGACGGCTTTCCGCGCACGATTCCGCAGGGCGAGGTTCTGGACGGGATGCTGTCGGAGCTGAATAAAAGCGTCACGATCGTGTTGTATTTTCGAGTGCGCGAGCGCATGCTGCTGGAGCGACTGTCGCATCGGTGGACGTGCCGCGACTGCGGGGCGGTGTTTTCGTATGAATCGGTGCCCCCGCGCGATGGCTGCAAGCAGGCTGTGTGCACGGGTGAGCTGTTCCGGCGGGCTGACGACGACCCGGAGACGCAGAAGCAGCGCATTCGTGAGTATGAAGACAAGACCGCGCCGCTGGTGGATTTCTATTCACGCAAGGGGTTGCTGGTGACGATCAATGGTGAGCACACGATCGAGTATGTGCATCGCAACGCAGTAGAGCGCATTCACGAAGGGCGGGACTTTTACCAATGATCGTGTTGAAATCACCAGCGGACCTGAAGGCGATGCGCGCGGCAGGAGTGATCCTGGCGGAAGTGCTGGCCGAGCTGAGCGATATGGCGCGCGTCGGTATGACGTTGATTGAGCTCGATCGGCGGGCTGAAGAGATGATCGTGAAGCGTGGTGCAAAGCCGTCGTTCAAGAATTACCGACCGGAGGGAGCGCCGTACGCATTTCCGGCGTCGATCTGCGCGTCGGTGAACGAGGAAGTGGTGCACGGCATCCCGGGCAGCCGCAAGCTGCGTGATGGTGACGTGCTGAAGATCGACTGCGGGGTCTATCACCACGGGTTTCATGCCGATTCGGCCGTGACGGTCGGCGTGGGCAAGGTCAGCAAGACGGCGCAGAAGTTGATCGACGTGACGCGGGAATGTCTGGCGGCGGCGATTGAGCAGGTGCGGCCGGGGAAGCGATTCGGTGACATCGGCGCGGCGATTCAGTCTGTGGCGGAGCCGGCCGGATTCAGCGTGGTGCGGCAGTACACAAGCCACGGCGTCGGACGCGAGCTGCACGAGGGCTTCAGCCTGCCGAATTACGGTGAGCGGGGCGTGGGCATGCTGCTGCGGCCGGGGTTGACGATCGCGCTGGAACCCATGATCAACGAAGGGGTGCGGGGCACGCGCATGAAACGGGACGGATGGACAGTTGTGACGAACGATGGTAAACTTTCGGCCCAATTTGAGCATACCGTGGCCGTCACGACAGGCGACCCCGAGATACTGACGAGGCTGGACTGACGATGTCAAACAGCGCTGATTGCTGCACTGGGCGACCCTGCGGGGTGGTGACGGGTGGAGTAAATGAGCGGTGTGAGGTGTGGGAAGGCAAAGCTGTCATCTTCCGGCTTCGAATCAGACGCAGCGCGAAGGCGATGCGGCGGGAATCGAGGTCGGATGTTGCATGTAAGGCGTCGACTGGTTCCTGAGAGGGAGCGGGTCGGGGAACAAGGAAGGCAGAGATGAAAGTTGCAGCAAGTGTGAAGAAGCGCTGCCCGAAGTGCAAGGTGGTTCGCCGCCGCGGGGTAGTGTATGTAATTTGTGAGAACCCAAAGCACAAGCAGCGGCAGGGTTAAGCGGGCGTTCGAAGAAATTCGAGCGAGAAGGGACAGTGGTGCGGGACGAAGGCGGCGTAAGCAGTCTACGTTTCGGATCGAGGACAGGAAGAGAAGATGGCACGTATTGCAGGAGTTGACCTGCCGCGCAACAAGCGCATCGACATCGGCCTGGGCTATATCTATGGCATCGGGCGGCCAATGGCACAGGACATCCTGGCGCGCACGAGCATCAGCCCGGCGACGCGGGTGAAAGACTTGACGGAAGCGGAAGCAGCAGTGCTACGCGAGATCGTCGAGAAGGAATACACAGTCGAGGGTGACCTGCGCCGCGAGGTGCAGTTGAACATCAAGCGACTGATTGAAATCGGCTGCTACCGCGGCCTGCGGCACAAGCGCAATCTGCCGACGCGTGGACAGCGCAGTCGCACGAACGCGCGCACGCGCAAGGGACCGAAGAAGACGGTGGCCGGACGCGGACGCAAGCGCGGCGCAAAGAAGAAGTAATCGGAGCGCTCGGTGAAGCAGCGCTCCGCGAATCCCGTTTGCCCCTGACCACAAGAGGGTGGGGGGCGAACGGGATTCGCGGCGTGATTTCACTGGGAACTGCAAGGGGAAATGCATGGGCAAAGGACGAGTCGTACGTAAGCAGACGAATCCGCGACGAGCGCGCAAGAACGTGGCGCAGGGCGTGGTGCACATCAGCGCCATGTTCAACAACACGATTATCACGATCACGGACAAACAGGGCGCCACAGTATGCTGGGGCAGCTCCGGTTCCGCCGGATTCAAGGGCAACCGCAAGGGGACGCCGTTCGCCGCGAGCATTGCGGCACAGAACGCGTATCGCGCGGCTGCCGAAAACGGTATGCAGGAAGTGGAAGTGATCGTCAAGGGGCCCGGACCGGGACGTGAAGCGGCTGTGCGTGCGTTGCAGCGTTCGACGCTGCGCGTTCGTTCGATCACGGACGTAACGCCGATTCCGCACAACGGCTGCCGCCCCAAGAAGCGCCGCCGCGTCTAGGACCGGCGTAGTTTCCGGCGAAGAGCAACATATTGGATCGTGCGTGCGAACTGGATGAAGGTGGCCCACCGTAAACAGATTCAGCGCAGCGAAGAACAAGAAGAGAGAACCAAAACAAAATGGCTCGATATACTGAAGCAGTGTGCCGGCTGTGCCGGCGTGAGGGCGAAAAGCTATTTCTCAAGGGCTCGCGCTGTATGAGTGGCAAGTGCGCCATTGAGCGGCGTCAGTTCCATCCGGGACAGCACGGCCCGAACGTGCGCGCGCGCCGCAACAAGGCCAGCGATTTCTCTGTGCAGCTGCGCGAGAAGCAGAAGATGCGCCGCATTTACGGCGTGCTCGAGAAGCAGTTCAGCCGCTATTTCGGCATGGCGCTTAAGACGCGCGGTGTCACCGGCTCCGAACTGCTCGTGCTGCTGGAGCGCCGCCTGGACAATGTGGTCTACCGCATGGGCTTTGCCCCATCGCGCCCGGCCGCTCGCCAGCTGGTTGCCCATGCGCATCTCGACATCAACGGACATCCCATCGACATAGCCTCCTATCTGGTCAAGCCCGGTGATCGCATCACTGTGCGCGACGTCAGCCGCAAGCTGATCTATTTCAAGACGCTGACCAGCGATAAGGACATGCCGACGGTCCCGGGATGGCTGCATTCCGACCGTGGGACGCTGACCGGCGTGGTCAACGCGTTGCCGAAGCGTGAGGACATCGACGTGCCGATCAAAGAGCAGCTCGTCGTCGAATATTACTCGCGCTAGTCTGCCGGGTGAGCCTCTGCAGCGTGTGGAGGCTCTCCTACAGGAGATGCAATGTTGTCAGCACAAGTCTTCCCGAAGGTCGAGAGCGACGCGCTTACGCGTGAGTACGGCCGTTTCGCGATCGGTGCGATGGAGCCGGGATACGGCGTCACGCTGGGCAACGCGCTGCGGCGCGTGCTGCTGAGCTCGCTTACTGGTGCGGCTGTTACGTCGATGCGCATCACCGATGTGCATCACGAGTTCTCGGACATTCCGAACGTCAAGGAAGACGTCATGCAGCTGATGCTGAACGTCAAGCAGATTCGGCTGCACCTGCGCGGAGATGGTCCGGCTCGCATGCGCCTGGAAGTGCGCGGCGAGGGCGTGGTTACGGCCGGCGACATCGTTGCGCCGCCCGACGTCGAGATCGTGAATCCGGAACTGTATCTGTTCACCACGGACTCGAACAAGGCGCGCCTGGACATTGAGTTTCAGGTGGAGGCGGGCCGCGGATATTCGCCAGCTGACCAGCGCGGCAAGTTGCCGATCGGTGAGCTGCCGGTGGACGCAATCTTCAGCCCGGTGCGCCGAGTGAACTTTTCGGTGGAGTCTGCGCGCATTGGACAGACGACGAACTACGATCGACTGGTCGTGGAGATCTGGACGGACGGCACGGTGCGCCCGCAGGATGCGCTGGCGCAGGCCTCGCAGATGCTTGTGCAGCACTTGCGTCTGGTGGCTGGTGTAAGCGGCATCGACGAAGAACTTGATCTCGGGGAGCGGGACCAGAAGGGCACCTCCTCGGAATACAGCGACAAGCCGATCGAAGATCTGGAGCTGAGCGTGCGTGTCTACAACTCGCTGAAACGCGCCGGCATCTCGACGATCGGTGACATGATGGAAATCATCGACAAAAACGGTGGCTCCCTGATGAACCTGCGTAATTTCGGCGAAAAGTCGATGCAGGAACTGCGGGATAAGCTGCGCGCGCGCGGCCTGTTGCCGGATGACGATTCGTCGCCTGTGCTGGACGGCGGAGCGGAATCGGTCGAGGGCGAAGAGGTTTGAAATGAGACATAAGGTAGCTGGGTATAAGCTTGGACGCACTACTGCGCAGCGCACCGGTCTGCGCCGCAGCCTGGTGACGGAACTAATCGATCACGGCCGGATTCAGACGACCGAGGCGAAGTGCAAGGCGATCCGCGATCAGGCGGAGAAGCTGGTCACGCTCGCCAAGAGTGGCCTGGTCGAGGACAAGGGACAGCAAGTGCACGCGCGCCGTCTTGCGGCAGCACGCCTCAATGGCGGCATCGATATCGTGCGCAAGCTGTTCATCGACATCGCCCCGCGCTACAAAGAGCGCGCTGGCGGTTATACGCGCATCAGCAAGCTCGGGCCGCGCAAGGGCGACAACGCTCAGATGGCGATCATCGAGTGGATCTGATCGGGCGAATGTGAAGTAGTTGAAGGCAACGACTCAGTCCGTCGGTGGATTCCAGTGAATCAGGCTGACTGCCAGCAGGGCGGCGGCGTAATTTGGACGGGAAGCCTGCGATGATTGGGTCGTTCCATGAGAAGTGAATGAGGTTTCGCGCGAAGGCGTCTTACGACGGCACCGATTTCTTCGGCTTCCAGAGGCAAGGCGTATTTCGCAGCGTGCAGGGTGAAATCGAAGCTGCGCTGACGAAAATTGCCGGAGTGACTCCGGTGGTCTTTGGGGCAGGCAGAACGGATAGTGGAGTACATGCGACCGGGCAGGTGGTTGCGTTCGATCTCGAATGGCGACATCCGCCGGCGTCGTTGCAGCGTGCGCTCAACGTGACATTGCCGTTTGACACGGTCGTGTACGAGGTGCAGGAATGCAGCGACTCGTTTAGTCCGCGTTTCGATGCGCTAAGTCGCAAGTACGAGTACACTGTCTACCGCGATTCGGTCCGGCGACCGATGCGTGATCGATTTGCATGGCAAATTGGGCGACCGCTCGATCTGGCTGTGATGAACGACACGGCGTCGATGCTGATCGGGGAGCGCGATTTTGCCGCATTCGGTTCGCCGACGTCGGAAAGTGAAAGCACTATTCGACGAGTGATGCGGGCGCGATGGGACGAACATGGGGATGACCTGGTGTTCACGATCGAAGCGAACGCGTTTCTGTATCGTATGGTGCGGCGCGTTGTGAATGCGCTTGTGAAGGTGGGAAGCGGCAGAGTCAGCCGTGCCGAGTTTGCTGATACGTTGGCAAACTGCGACCATAACCGGATTGCCGGGCTGGCGCCGGCGGCTGGGTTGTGTCTGACCTACGTGGCGTACCGGGACGAATAGCGAAGTTCCGTTTGCAGGCGCGGATGCGTCGGTGAGGCGGAATCAAAAAACGGAACGAAGCCGACAGCCGGGCTTCTGAAAAGGTGTGAAATGAAACAGTACAAGACATACATGGCGAAACCGGCCGAGGCGCGCGCCAGCCAGAAATGGCATCTGGTCGACGCTGAAGGGCAGACGCTCGGACGCCTGGCAAGCCAGATCGCGAAAGTGGTGATGGGCAAGCACAAGCCTACCTACACGCCGCACGTGGACACGGGCGACTTCGTGGTGGTGATCAATGCGTCGAAGATCAAGGTCACCGGCACGCGCCTGGTTGACAAAAAGTATTACAGCCACTCTCTGCACAACGGCGGTCTGCGCACCGTCTCGCTGAACGAGTTGCTGGTGAAGGATCCCGAGCGAGTGATCCGCCAGGCCGTGTGGGGCATGATCCCGAAGGGGCCGCTCGGCCGCAAGATGATCAAGAAGCTCAAGGTCTATGGCGGCACCAAGCACGATAATCTTGCGCAGAATCCGCAGCCGATGCAGGTTGCGGCCTAACTGTCTACGTAGGCGCGCAGAAGTTCAATCCTCGCTCGAACACCCTCCCTCTTGGGGGAAGGTATCGAGGTGATGGAACTTCTGAGGAGTCACGAGGAGTTCCATGTCAGAGACACAACAGTATTACGAGGGAGTCGGCCGCCGCAAGACGAGCACCGCTCGCGCGCGCCTGTATCCGCAGGGCAGTGGCCATATTCTGATCAACGACAAGCCGCTGCTGGAATATTTCGGCCGCGATGTTGATGTGAACGCCGTTGGCGCACCGCTCAAGGTGATCGGCGCGGACAGCCGCTACAACGTGAGCGTGCACATTCAGGGCGGTGGCATCACCGGCCAGGCAACGGCCGCGCGCATGGCAATTTCACGCGCGCTGCTCGTCATCGACGCGGAATACCGCGCGTTGCTCAAGGAAGCGGGATTCCTCAGCCGTGACCCGCGCGAGAAGGAGCGCAAGAAGCCAGGCCTCAAGCGCGCGCGCAAGGGCCCGACCTACACCAAGCGCTAAAGCTTCGGACGTCGTCTGCGTCGGCGCTCCCTGTTTTGGGGTGTCGCTGGCGTGGATGACGTGCGGACGGAGATATTCCGATGAACCTCGTCGAATCGCTCGAAAAGAGCCTGCAAGCCAACCCGAAAGTCCCTGCGATCCACGCCGGAGACCAGGTACGCGTCCACCAGAAGATCGTGGAAGGCGACCGAGAACGTATCCAGGTGTTCCAGGGTACGGTCATCCGCATGCGCCGCGGCGGCGTCAATGCCAACTTCACTGTGCGTCGCATCGCCAGCAATAACGTGGGCGTAGAGCGCACGTACCTGCTGCTGTCGCCGCGTATTGAGAAGGTGGAAGTGTTGCGCCGCGCGAAGGTGCGCCGTGCGCAGCTGTACTACTTCCGCGAACTGCGCGGGAAGTCGGCTCGCCTCAAGGAAGATCTGGCCGATCGCGGCAAGTCGTCCGCGAAGCAGGCCGCCAAGGCTGCGTCGGCTGAGTAGTTCGTAGCGGCCGCATGGCCGTTCACGTCTTCCGATGGCTCATACTCCCGAAGCTGCTCTGCTGCTTCGGGAGTTGTTTTTCTGCAACTGTTCGCGCATCTTGGCTGAGCAGTTGCGCCTTTGATCGTTCAAACGGCCCCATGGCTCAACCTCGCATCCTTATTCCGATCCCGATTCAGGACGCAGAGCGCCGGCGTTATACGCTCGGCAAGAATTACATCCACAGCGTGATCGCTGCCGGCGGCGTGCCGATTTTGGCCCCCACGGCGCTCGATGATGCCACGGTGCATGAGCTTTTTCTCGCCGCGGATGCTGTCATGCTCACCGGCGGCGATGACGTGGATCCGGCGCTGTTTGGAGAGGAAAAGCACGAGAAAACTGGCGGCGTCGATGCAGACCGCGATCGTGTCGAGATGGCCTTGACTCGCTGGGCTGTCGATGCTGACATGCCGCTGCTCGGAATCTGCCGCGGCATTCAGGTCATGAATGTGGCGCTTGGCGGCTCACTGATCCAGGACATCCCGTCACAGGCGCCGAGCGAGCTGACGCATCCGGGCCACTGGCACAGCGCCTTGCGCGATCAGGTGCTGCACACGGTCGTGTGTGATGCCGGTACGCGCGCTGCTGCGCTCCTCGGGCGGGATGTGGGCGTCAACAGCTTTCATCACCAATCGATCAAGCGCGTTGGCGACCGCTTCGTCATCACCGGTCGCGCGCCCGATGGCATCGTCGAGGCGATCGAAATCCCGACACAGCGGTTTTGTCTGGGCGTGCAGTGGCACCCCGAAGAGATGGCAGCCGGCCGCGCTGACATGCTCAATATTTTTCGCGCACTCGTGCACTCCGCTCAGAAATAGCTCGCGCATCTCCAGGTGCCGGAGTAAAATCACGGCGCAAAAAATTAGTAAACCGCACAAGTCGTGCGTGGCAAGACGATCCTTAGCGGAAAGGCGTCGTCGAAAATACCAAGGGAAACATGCTCGGAATCGATCCTAACAATTTCACCTCTGCCCTATTCATCGGAGTAGGCGCAATGCTCGTCGCAAGTTTTGTGCTCGGTGCAGCAATTTGGGCGATTTTTACCGCCGGCACCACGTTCTTCAAGCACAACGTGCCCACCGACGCCGAACAGTCAGCATTCGAGAAGGCGTTTCGCGCTGAAAGTGCTGTGCCGGTCAAGCCGATCGGCGTCAATATGGAACCGCTGTTGATTTCGGCCGTCGGGTTTGTCGTATTTCTCGCAGTCGGCAGCTTGTTCCTTTCGCAGATCCCCGGCCCGCGCCAGACGCCGAAGGAAGAAGCCAAGCCGGCGACGGCTGCGCTGGCTACCAGCGGCAACCTGACGGAGATCGTCGCTGCGCTGCCGGCCGGCGACGCCGGCAAAGGGAAGGCGCTCTACAACGCCAAGGGCTGCGTCGGCTGCCACAGCCTGGAAAAAGATAAGCGCGTCGTCGGCCCGTCGTTCTACGGCGTCTGGACTGTATCTGCCACGCGCAAGCCCGGCCTGCCCTCGAAGGAATACATCTACGAGAGCATCGTCAAGCCGAACGAATATATCGTTGATTCGTACCAGAGCGGTCTGATGCCGCAGAACTACGCAACGCAGATCTCGCCGGAGGAAATGGCGAATCTCCTGGCGTGGTTCGAGAAGGAATACGCGCAGTAGGACTCGGCAACTGCTCAGCCCCAGACGGACGGAGAAACGGCATGTTTCGGTGCATCTGTAGTTTGGGGCGAATTTCAATAGAGAACGCGGAGAGAGCGAAGCACACAGAATTTCGCGCGGAGACGCCGAATTGCGGAGACGCGGAATTTTTTTGGAACGCCATAACAAGCTTTTCTTCGCGTTCTTCGCGTTCTTTGCGGCTTCGCGTGAGACAAATCTGCTGTCTGAATCTGTCCCAAACGGCGGATACGCCTGCGTGTTTCGCGATTGAAAATGGACGGGCCTGAGCAGGTTCAGAATTTCTAGAATTCCACCACGGCCTTGAGCACCCCACTTTCAGGGCGCAGCCACATCGGAAAGGCGTCGATCACGTCGTCTGCGCTGGCCCGATGCGTAATCCATGGACGCGTGTCGACGGCGCCTTCGCGCACCAGTGACTGAATACGACTGAAGTCGCGCGACAGCGCGTTTCGAGTCGCCAGCAGCGTGATTTCGCGCCGGTGCAGGAACGGATCATGAAACGTGATGTCGT
>CAXNFZ010000050.1:0-13604 GCA_964201495.1 Chloroflexota bacterium
TATGGCTTGCTCAGCTTGCACCAATTCCTCAATCTCTTCCCGCTTCAACTTGAATTGTCGTGGCTTGCCCATCCCCCTAGTATGCGTCAATTTCATTTCTGAAATCTATAAGAAGCCGGGTACGTTTCCGTCGTTTCGAAGGTCCGCAACTCCACCTCAGGCTCGCAGCAGGCTGATCAGGCGGTCCCCGAGCGCAGCAACGGCGAGCGCCCAGACGGGACGGCGCATTGCGAGCGCAGCGCAGGCAGCCAGCCAGATCGCTGTGAAAATCTGCGTCGGAAGACGTGGATTACGCATGAGCGTGGCGTCCGGCCAGTCGACACGCAGCAGCCAGGGGAGCATGCCGTCGGTCCAGAACACCTCGCGGCCTGCGCCGCAGCCCTGCGGAATGCAGCCGAGGGAGGCGGCGACGCCGACGAGGCAGATCGCAAACGCCGCAGCACGCAGCTGGCGCATGAGCAGGCCGCCGACGGCGGCGCCAGCCAGCGCAGACTGCGCGTGCAGGCCGGGCACACCGGCAAAGTCGACGATCTCGGAAACATGTGCGGCGAAGTAGGCCGAATTCGCCGCGACGTAGCCGATGCGCCCGGCAAGGACGGCAACGGCAGCGAGAACGAGGTGCAGATCGAGCAGGCGCGCCCATGCAACTTGGTCACGTCGGTGGGTCACGAGCATGCTGACGACGACGGCCAGGGCGATCGCAAAGGTGTAGTCGGTCATCGGTAGGCGGGTGGCAAACACCCGTTCAGGGTTTCCGCACAATCAGCAGGTCAAAGCCCCACAGCGCCGCCCCAAGCAGCGCATACACCAGCGTCGCCAGAATCAGCGCGAATTTCACGCCGGCCGCCGCCCACGCTACGCCCGCCGCCGCGTCGGAGGCAGCGCCGTTCAACAGCAGCAGCAGCGCGACGTTTTCGACGGCATCGAACGCCGCCGCCGCCAGCGCGCCCCAGCTCAAGGCCACACCCAGCCGGCCGAAGCCGGCGCCGCGGCGCACCCACGGGCCGATCGCCAGCCCACTCGCCAGCGACAAGCATAGGCCGTAGGTCGCCAGATACAGAAAATCGAGCCACGTCTGCGTCCACGCCGCCGCCACGCCGGCCAGCCCCCACGCTGCCATGATGCGCTGCGCTTCAGCCACGCTGCCGGCAAACTCAAAGGTGACGATGCCGCCAGGCGCCGCCGGCACGGTCAGCGGGGCGCTGACGACAGCAAGCAGCATGCTCACAGCTGCGCTCGCAACGAACATACCTGCCAACGCTCGGCGGCGTGCCGGCGCGGAGACGTGCCCGAACGCAAATCGAAAAGGCCCACTGTCAGAATAGCTATCGGTCGGCAAGGTCGTAGAGTCGCCCATACTGCTCCTGGTTCACCGTGATCGCGGTGATGTAACGCCGCGTCTCGGCGTACGTCACCGCATCCAGAAACTCGTCCGCCGCGTCGCCGCCCCGTTCGCGCCAGCGCAGCGCGTTGCCCGGCCCGCCGTTGTACGCTGCCAGCGCGATGTGCACCACGCCGTCGAACAGTTTCAGCTGCCGCGCCAGGTAGTGCGCCCCGAATCGCACACTCACTGACGGCCGCGCCAGGTCGCTCTGCGCATACTCCGGCGGCCAGTTCAGCTGCCCGTGGATCTCCACACCAGTCGCTGGCATGATCTGCATCAGTCCCGACGCGGAAGCGCTCGACGCGGCAAATGGCTCGAACAGGCTCTCCTGGCGCATCACCGAGAAAATCAGGCCGGGCGGCAGGCCGAATTCGCGCGCTGCTTCGGTCACCAGGTCGGCATAGTACGCCGGATACAGCAGCCGCCCCAGAAACGGCGGCAGCCGCGACGGCATACGGGCCGGCGTCAGGCGCATCAGCGCATCAGCAGCCTGAATCGACAGGCGATACAGGCCGGCGTCGCGAAAATACAGCGCAAAGGCGTATGCCGCGCGCGGATCGCCGCTATACCCACCAAACAGCGCCCCAAGTTCGTCGAGCGCCTCCGGCTCGAACCCCAGCCGCAGCAGCTCAGCGCCGCGTACGAAGCGCGGATCGGCCATGGCCGCCGCCGGCAACGCCCCGAGCGGCGCCTGCGCCTCCAGCCCGAGCTGCGTGCGCAGCCAGGCTGCGGCGTCGACACGACCAGCGTCCGGCTCCGGCAACGCAAAATTCGGCGCCGCTGCGCTCGGGCTGATCAGCCGCATGGCGCGCACGCCTTCGTACGCGTCTGGGAATTCCTGCGCCAGAGTGCGCAAGCTCGTTTCGCCGCTGACGACCTGCCCGGCGGCGATCTGCGCGCGAGCGAGCGCCAGGCGCAGGCGCGGCGCACTATTCGGCTCCGCCGCGGCCCGCGCGCGCGAAAGCAGCGGCGCGGCCTCAGCGGGGCGCTTCAACTGCACGAGCAACCCGGCAGCAGCGCCGGGGTCATTCGCCGCGCCGTACAGGCGCAACGCGTCCTCGGCATATCCAGCGCCAGCCAGCGCTGCCGCGGCGCGACCGAGCGCCTCGGCCGGTGCATTCGCAGCCGCCAGCCGCTCAGCCAGCGCGCGCGCGGCGTCGGCTTCTCCCTGCGCACGCAGTTCGACCGCCAACGCCGCCGCTTCCGCGCCGACAGTGACGGTAAGCGGGTTCTCCGCCAGAATCTGATCGAGGTTGCGCAGCGCGTCCGCCGGCGCGCCGAGCGCGACATAGTTGCGCGCCGCCCACATGCGCACCTCGTCGGCGCGCCCGTCACCCAGAACAATGGCGCGGCGGAACGTATCGCGCGCGGCAGCGTATTCGTCGTTGTAAAACTCGATGCGGCCGCGCTGCAGTTCGTCGACCTGCTGGCCGTCGGCGAGCAGCGCGCGCAACGCCAGCAGCGCCTGGGGGGTGTTTTCGTGCTCAGTGACGATGCGGTAGAACAGGCTGCGCGCGCCGAGCGCATCGGCCGAGGCCACGCGCGCCTGTGCGGCATCCCACAAGACTTCCGCACGGTAGCGGGCGTTGCGCGCGCGCGCCAGGATCGCCTCGTATTCAACGACAGCGGCAGCCGGCTGATTCGCCTGCAACAGCGCCTGCGCCAGCCGCTCCCGCCGTGCAAATTCGGTGGCGGCGCTTGGCGCGCCGTCGACGGCGACGCGATAGTGCGCGACGGCAGTGATCGCCTGGCCCAGGGCGAGCTGGTAATTTCCCAGCCACAAATGCAGATAGGGCGACAGGACACTGCCAGCCGAAATCGCCTCGGCGTAGCCGAGCGCAGCTGCCGGCGGATCGCCGGCGGACTCCCGAGCACGACCGAGCAGCACGTAGCAGGTCGCCAGCAACGGGTGTGCCGGGCTGAACGCCGCGGTTTCACTGATGAGTGCGTCAAGGGAGGCAGCCGCCTGGGTCGACGCGCCGGCTTCATATTGCGCGCGGGCCAGCTCGAAGCGCGCCTGCCGGGCGTCATCGGCAGCCAGGCTGGGCAGCGCCGCCTCGACATCGAGCACGGCCGCTGTGATGTCGCCGTTGTGACGCGACTGCGCCGCGCGCGTGCGCAGCGCCTGCGGGTCGAACGTCGGCGTCGGGACGGGCGTGGGCGTGACGGTCGCGGTGGGGGCGAGCGTTGTCGTCGGCAACGTCGTGGCGGTGGGAATCGGCGTCGGCGTGGCGGCCGGAGGCGGCGGGGTGATCGCGCAGGCGCTCAGCAGCGCGAGTGCGCCGGCGAGCACGGCTGCGTGGCGCAGGTCCATGGGGGAGAAGTGTAGCGCGGGACGGCCGGCGCACCTTCGAAACGAAGGAAACGTACCCGGCTTCTAAGAAGCCGGGTACGTTTCCTTCGTTTCGAAAGTCCCCCACACCCGCGGCGGCACTTATGTCGCGCGGGCGAAGAGCTCGCGGCGGCGCTGTGCGCATTCCGCCGTGGCCGGCTTGCCGTCCGTGACGCACACGTCCATCTCATAAATGCCGGCCGGGCGCGGGAAATCCGGCGGCGGCGCAGACGCGTGCAGCGCCAGCATGACGTCGCGCCAGATCGGGGCAGCACCGCTGATGCCGCTCACGTTGCGCATCGGGCTGTTGTCGGTGTTCCCCACCCACACGCCGACAACGTAGCGGGTGCTGTAGCCGACGGTCAGGTTGTCCCGAAAGTCGTTGGTGGTGCCGGTTTTTGCGGCGGCAGAAAAAGGCAGCCGCAAAACGTTGTTCACACCGAACGCCGGCGCGCGCGCAGCGTTGTCGGCGAGCATGTTCGTGATCAGATAGGCGTGTTCGGGGCGCACAACCTGGGCCGGCGCCGCCTGCCGATAGTCCTTGACCAGGCGGCCGTCGAGCGACTCGACGCGCGTGATGGCGATCGGTTCGTGACGGCGGCCGCCTTCGGCGAGGACGGCATAGGCGCGCGTCAGGTCGAGCAGCGTGCATTCGGCGCCGCCAAGTGTGATGGCCAGGCCGTAGTTCGGGTCAGGCGGGAAATTTACGCCGACGCGCTCGGTCAGCTCGAGGAACTTCGGCAGGCCGACCGATTCGAGCGCATCGACGGCCGGGATGTTCAGGCTGCGGGCGAGCGCGTCGCGCATCAACACCGGGCCATTGAATTTCCCATCGTAATTGCGCGGCGAAAATTCGTTGCCCCACGCGTCGCGATAGGTTTTCTTTTCGTCCTGATAGAGCGTGGCCGGGGTGGCGCCCTGCTCCAGCGCGGCAAGATATGTGAACGGCTTGATCGCCGAACCCGGCTGTTGCTGGCTGACGGCGACGTTCACCTGCCCATCGATGGCAGCGTCAGAGAAGTCGGCGCTGCCGACCATGGCGACGATCTCGGCTGTGTCGGGCTTAAGCACGACAACGGCGGCGTTGCCGACGTTCTTCGCCTTCAGCTCGGCCAGCCGCGCGCGCACCGACTCCTCGGCGGCGCGCTGAGCATCGAGGTCGAGCGACGTGTAGACGTTAAGGCCGGCGCGATAGAGGCCCTGCGGCCCATATTCGCGATCAAGCTGCGCGCGCACGTAATATAGAAAATGTGGCGCGACGAGCGGCACGTTCAGCTGCGGGGCGCGAAATTCGCGCGCCTGCATCTCGCGCTGCGCCGGCTCGATCTGATCGGCGCGAATCCAGCCGGCCTGCGCCATGAGGCGCAGCACGTCGGCCTGGCGGCGCAGCGCGTTCGCCTTGTTCGCCACCGGATCCCAGAGCGTTGGCGACTGCGGAATACCGGCGAGCAGCGACGCCTCAGCGAGCGTCAGATCGCGGGCGCGCCTGCCGAAATACGTGCGCGCAGCGGCCTCGATGCCGTACGACTGGTTGGCGTAGAAAATTTCGTTCAGGTAGATCTCGAGAATTTCGTCGCGGCTGTAACGGCGCGCCAGTTCGTTGGCGAGCACAATTTCGCGGATTTTGCGCGCGAGCGTGCGCTGCGTGCGCTCCTCGGGATCGAGCAGCAGATTGCGCGCGACCTGCTGTGTGATCGTGCTCCCACCGCTGACGAATTCGCGCTCCTGCCAGGCGTAATAGAAGAGGCGCACGATGGCGACCGGGTCGAAGCCGACCTGATAGCGGTAGAAGTTCGGGTCCTCGGTGGCGAGCGTGGCCTGACGCAACAATGGGCTGATTTCGTCGAGCGACACGCGCTGGCGGATGCCAGCAGCCGGATTGTCGGGGTCAGTGAGTTCAAGCAGCAGCGCACCGTGAACGTCGTAGATGCGGGTGCTGGCGAAATTGCTCTGCCGAGCGCGCAGCGCACCTGGGTCGGGCAGCTGCGCCGAGATGACGATGTAGATGCCGGCGCCGGCCGCCAGGGCGGCGAAGAAAAGCGAAAAAACGACGAGGGCGAAGCCGAGAAACACCCGCGCCGCCGCGCCGCGGGGCCGCCGGGGCCGACTAGGCCGTGGCAGTCGATCCGGTCGATCGCCGCGCACGTAGCCGGGGCGCTGCGGGACGGGGGTGCGTGTGGGTGGCGAGGCCATGGCGGTCGCGGAAGGCGAACACCCGTTCAGGGTGTCTGCGATCGTTCGTAGCGCGCCAGCCACGCGCGGGCGAATTCGTCGAAGTTGCCGTCCTGCAACGCCGCGCGGATGTGGCTCATCAGGTTCATCAGGAAACGCAGGTTGTGCAGGCTCATCAGGTAGAGGCCGAGCATTTCGCCGACGGCGAGCAGATGCCGAATATACGAGCGCGTGAACGTGCGACAGGTGTAGCAGTCGCACTCAGCGTCGATCGGCGACTCGTCGTCTTCGAATTTGCGATTGCGCATGTTGATGCGCCCGTCGCGCGTGAAAGCGGCGCCGTGGCGGGCGAGGCGCGTAGGCAGCACGCAGTCGAACATGTCGACACCGCGCGCCACACCGCGAATCAGGTCGGTCGGCTCGCCGACACCCATCAGGTAGCGTGGTTTGTCCTGCGGGAGAGCATCGTCCATCCATTCGAGGACGTTGAACATGTCAGGCTTGCTTTCGCCGACCGCCAGTCCGCCGACAGCATAGCCGGGGAAGTCGAGGTCGGTGAGAAAGCGGGCCGAGCGTTCGCGCAGCTCGCGGAAGATGCCGCCCTGCACGATGCCGAAGAGCGCCTGATCGGCGCGCTTATGCGCCTGGCGACAGCGGACGGCCCAGGCGTGCGTGCGGCGCAGCGCAATTTCGTTGTATTCGCGGTCGTTGGGCGGCGGGCATTCGTCGAAGCACATGATCACGTCGGCGCCGAGGTTTTCCTGGATGGCGATCGACTTCTCGGGGGTGAAGCGGTGCATACTGCCGTCGAGGTGGCTTTTGAACGTGACGCCTTCGTCATCGATCTTGCGGAACTCGCTGAGCGAGAACACCTGAAAGCCGCCGCTGTCGGTGAGGATCGGCCCGTCCCAGCGCATAAAACTGTGCAGGCCGCCGCGGCGAGCAACGAGGCCATCGCCCGGGCGCAGGTACAGGTGGTACGTGTTCGAAAGGATGAACTCGGCCCCCATTTCGACCAGATCGCGCGGGGGGACGCCCTTGACCGTCGCCTGTGTGCCAACCGGCATGAATTGCGGCGTGTGCATGACGCCGTGCGGAGTATGGATGCGGCCGAGGCGAGCGCGGCCGTGGCGGGCGATGGGTTCGTAAGAGATCATAGATTGAGGTTGATGTACACGCCCGCCAGCAGCGCCATGAGGAACGTGAGCACGATCAGGTAGAACACGGCGCGGCCGCGGAACAGGCTAAGGAACATCAGCGTGCTCTTGATATCGACCATCGGGCCAAACACGAGAAACGCCACGATCGAGCCGGCGGTAAACGTATTCATGAACGACAGCGCCAGGAATGCGTCGACCGTGCTGCACACCGAAAGAACGTAGGCCAGCAGCTGCAGCGCCAGCACCGACGTGACGCCGTCGCGGCCAATCGACACGAGCGCCGACTGCGGCACAAACGTCTGGAGCGCCGAAGCGAGGAGGCTGCCGACGACCAGGTAGCGCCCGACGTCGAAGAAATCATCGGCGGCGACGGCCATGGCGGCCTGCACGCGCATGCCGAAGCCCGGCGTGGGTGAGCCAGCGGTCGATCCACCGAACACGGGCGCGAGCGTGCGCGGCCGCAGCACCCGCACGAGCGGCGTCTTCGCGCCGAAGACGAGGCCGACGGCGACCGAGATCACCAGCGTCAGCACAATGCGCGCCCAGAAAATAAACGAGAAGCCGAAAGCAGCGTAGGTGCTGGCGATGACGACCGGGTTCAGCACCGGCGCGGCGAGCAGAAAGGCGATGCCGGCGGTGAGCGGCAGCCCCTTCTGCGTCAGGCGGCGCACCACCGGGACGACGCCGCATTCGCACACGGGGAAGGCGAGGCCGAGCAGCGCGCCGGCAACGGCGGCGAGCGGGCGGCTGCGCGGGAAGATCGCAGCGATGTCATCCGCGCTGACAAAAACCGAGATCAGGCCGGACGCCAGACTGCCGAACAACAAAAACGGCGCGGCCTCGATAAAGATGCCGAGGAAGACCGTGGCGAAATTCTGCAGCCAGTCGGGCAGCTGAAGAGGGGGCGCAAGCGCTACTGCAGGCAGCACCGCATCGAGCGCCAGCGTGCCAAGCACGAGGGTGAAGAGGACGGTGATTCCTACGGCGAGGCGGCGATTCATGGAGGAGCCCCCACCCTGCCGAATTCATATCGGAGCGGATCACGAGCGATCCGACAAGGTGGGGGAAGGATTACTGCTGTTGCCCGTATGTGGCCAGGAAGTCGTCGGCCGACTTGCGGACAACGCTCGGGATCAAGTCGAACGGCGACAGCAGGCGAATGACGACGGCCTCATCGGCGCGTGCGCCGGTGAGCCAGGCGTCGTACTTCTCGGCGCGCACCTGTTCGAGCTCACTGTCGACGAGCGGACGCGTCTCGCGGCCGAGCGGGCGCACCATGAACACGCCGCCGGCGGTGGTGGAGGTGAACGGCGCGGTGACGCCGTTGATCGCCTTGTATCGCAGCAGGGCGAGCATTTCAGCGCCGAACTGATTGGAGACCTGGCGGTCGCTGATCCATTCGACGTTGCGGCCGTCGCCGATCGGCGCTGGTTCGGTAATCGCGTTGGTACGCGAGATCAGGCCGGTAAAGTTGACCGTGCCAGCGGCGAGATCGGCCTGCGCCTGGAGCGCGTCGGTGATCACGTTGAAGCGCACATAGTCGAAGGTGAAGTGCGGCGCAGTCTTTTCGGCTTCTTCACCGACGGCCTTCTTGAGTTTGACGCGCAGCAGGTCGCTTTCGATGAAACTGCGCAGATCCACTTCGGAGTAGCCGATGGCGGAAATATTCTGCACGCGCTTGGCGAGTTCGTAGGTGTACGAATCTTCCGCGATTGACGTCGGCTGCGGCTGCGGCGGTTCGGGCGTGGGCGGAACAACGGCGGTGCCGTCGACCATCGTCGTCGGCGGAGGCGGCTCAGTGGGAAACGGCGTCAGCGTCGAGCGATAGAAGCCGATGCTGGACTCGAGTTCGGCCTGAACTTCCTCGGAGGCGACAGCAATCCCGCGGCGGCTCGCTTCCTGGCGCACGAGCAGGTCATCAACCATCTGCTGGTAGGCATTTTCGGCGATGGATTCGGCGCCGGCCTGAGAGAGCAGCTGCTGATACTGCTGCTGATAGTACTGAACGAGGAAGCCGCTGGACGGATCGTCGCTCTGCCCGAGCTGCGTGAGTTGAGAGCGCAGGTTAAGGGTGCTGGCGTTGACGCTGGCCTGAGTCAGACGCATGCGACGCTGCAGACCCTGCACAGAGACCGGCTGGCCGCCGACGGTCGCAACAGTGCGGCCGGGTTCGATGACAGCGACCTGCAGCACGGCGAAGCCGACGAGCAGGAAGGTCACGATACCGACGACGATGGCGCCGATGACGATAATGCGGCGCTGGCGTTGTTCACGCTCGTAGCGAGAAAGCTGCACGCGCGTCATGGCGACTGCAGGCGCTGCGGAAGATGTTTTCTTCGACATGAGGTTTGATTTAGATATCCAGCGCAATTCCTCAGCACCCGTTCGGTGCACCGCGATTTGTCACCGATGCGCCGCTGCTGGTGTGAGCGGCGGGTGACCAATCGAGGGCTGGGCGGGTCGAGCGCCGCATCATCCGATTGCGGCGAGCGGAGCCGTTGCACATGATTAAGAAGCATCCATAAGTTCGTCCGAACTCGGATTATCGTCGTGAAGCGGCTCAAGGTGCTGGCGGCGCGGGCCGAGGGTCAACATTTCGGAAGCGACGATCTCTGTGCGGAAGTGCCGGCGTCCGTCGGGATCTTCCCAGCTACGCGTATGCAGGCGACCTTCGACGCAAATCTGCTGCCCGCGCACGAGATGCTGGCGGCAGATTTCAGCAAGCGCGCCCCATGCGACCACGTTGAACCACTCGGCTTCTTCGTGTCGCTGACCATCGGGTGAAGTCCAGTCGCGTCGTGTTTCGACGGCGAAGGACGCCACGGCCTTTCCTCCGGGCGTGTAGCGCAGCTCAGGCTCGCGCCCGAGCTGGCCGATGATCATGACCTTATTAAGGCCGCGCATGCCGAATTCCGCCTGTCAGGATCACAAGCGGCGAAGAAGGAAATGCAACGCCGTGCCGGCACTAGGCGACGGCAGCTGCGTCATCGGCGACCTGCACCTCGACCGGCTGAGCCGGGGTGGGCATGTCTTCGTCAGCGAGGACGAGCAAGTGGCGAATCACGTCGTCGGCAAGCTTGAAGCGCTGCTCGACGCGCGCGACGGCCGAGCCGTCCATCTGCACGCGCATGTGCACATACTGCCCGTCGCGGTACTTGCGAATCGGGTACGTCATGTGGCGCATGCCCCAGTTTTCGAGTTTGACAATCGTGCCGCTGACCTCGGCGATGATGCCCTTGACGCGCTCGACAAGCGCGGTCATGTTGGTTACATCCAGATCGGGTTTGGCAATAAACGTCAGTTCGTAGTCACGGATCATGATGGGTTGGGAATCTCCTTTCCTCGGTATTGACTGCTCTCGCACGATCTGCAGCGGCGAAAGCGGAAGGGCTGTCGCGGCAAAAGCCGGACGGGGACGGAATTCTAGCACACGCAGGGCGTTGGGCGCATCCGGCGCATCCGGGGGTGCATTCGCCAAAAGGGGCGAATTTCGACAGCAGATTTGTCTCACGCGAAGGCGCGAAGAACGCGAAGGAAAAAGCTTGTGATGGCTTTTCCGTGCCTTCGCCTGAGAAAGTTTCTTCGGCGACGGAATTCAGACCTCTTTGAGTTCTTTGCGTTTTTTGCGTGAGAGATATATTCACCCCTTCCCCTTCTCCGCCAGGATTTCGCTTACGAATCTCCCGTGCCAGGCTCGATACGGCGCACGAAATCCTGGCGGAGAGGGGCGATCGAGCACCGCATGCGTCTGCACCAACAATCAATTGCCGTGTGCGTCGACGAGTCTCCGCGTCTTCTGATGACATTCGCCCCCAACTGCGGATGCACCCTATGGCCAGCTATGGCCGTGCGATGGCCGAGCTATTCCATAACCCCGTTTAGAATCCCGCTTATGGCCATCCAAATCGTCGAAGCAATCACCCCTGGACAGCGGCGCGAGTTTATTCATTTTCAGTGGGCGATTTATCGCGACGATCCAAACTGGGTCCCGCCTCTATTGAGTGAGCGTGAGGCGTTTTACGACAAAAAGCGCAACCTGTTTTTCAAGCACTCGGATGCGGCGCTCTTTCTGGCCTATCGTGATGAGACGCTGGTGGGGACGATCGCAGCAATTCACAACACGCGCCACAATACCAAGTGGAACGACAAGGTCGGCTTCTTCGGTGCATTCGAATGCCGCAACGACGACGAGGCTGCGCGAGCGCTCTTCGCCGCCGCCGAACAATGGATCGCCGCCCGCGGCCTGAACGTGCTGCGCGGACCAGCGACGCTGAGCCTGAACGACGAGTGCGGCCTGCTGATCGACGGCTTCGATTCGGCGCCCGTACTAATGATGACCTACAACCCGCCCTACTACGCCGATCTCATCGAGCGGCAGGGCTTTGCCAAATCGATGGACCTGCTGGCGTGGTGGGTGTCGATGGAACAGGGCGGCAAGGCTGTGGCCGACCGCTTCGGGCGCGTGGCGCAGATGGCGCAGAAGCGCGGCAAGTTCACCGTGCGCCACGTCGACCTCAAGCGCATCGACAAGGAATTCGAGCACATCAAGGGCGTGCTGTACTCCGGCCCGTGGGAACAGAACTGGGGCCATGTCACGCCCACCGACGAAGAGATGAGCCACCTGGTGCACAATCTGAAACAGATCGCGGACCAGGATCTGGTGCTGATCGCCGAGCTCGATGGCAAGGCCATCGGCGTGGCGGCGAGCATCCCGGACGTCAACGAGGCATTGCGCAAGGCATATCCGAAACCGGGCACGCCGGAGATTCTGACGCTGCTGAAATTTCTGTGGCACAAGCGCAAGATCAATACCGTGCGCTTCCTGGTGCTCGGCGTGGATGCGCAGCACCGCATGGCGGGCATCGACGCGGCTCTGACGGTGAAGACGTACGAAATCATGCTGAGCAAGGGGTACGTCGGTGCAGAATGCTCGTGGATTCTCGAAAGCAACGACGCGATGAACCGCATCATCGAGCTGGGCGGCGGGCGCATCTACAGGCGGTACCGCATCTACGACCGTCCGGCGGGTGGAGGGAACGCGTAGTGAGCGCGAGCGTTCCGTCTTCACGGCCGTTATTGCGGCTGCATACCTGGCGCTATCGCGCGCTCTGGCTGGCCATCGACGTGATGCTCATCAACATCTCGTTCGTCATCGGTTACCTGCTGCGCTATCAGCTGCAGCTTTTTCGCGACATTCAGTTCGACGCGCCGCTGATCAGCTACGCAGGCATTCAGGCATTGTTCACAGTTTCGCTGCTGTTCTTTTTCTGGACGGACAACGTCTATTCAGTGCGCAACGCATCATGGGTTGAACAGATGAGCCTCATCGCCGGGGCGACGATCAAAATGCCGTTCACAGTGTGGACGACGATCTTTATCGTCGGACCGACTGTGTATTCGCGCCTGATGATTCTGCAGGCGGCGGCGGTGCTGCTGGTGCTGCTGGGCGTCACGCGGGCGATCAAGCGCATGGTCGAAGCGAGGCTGCGCGCGCGCGGCGTAGGTGTGTCGAAACTGCTGATCGTCGGCGCAGGCGAACTCGGGCGCGCAGCCATGCGCACGATTTTCGCGCGGCCAGACCTGGGCTACCGCTGCGTGGGCTTCGTCGACGACGACCCGCAGCGCGGTCAGACCGACATCGGCCGATTCCCGGCGCTGGGCGACACCAGCGCGGTCGCGATGCTGATCCGCGAGCACAACGTCGACGAGGTGCTGATCACGCTGCCGTGGAGCGCGCAGTCGAAGATTCACAGCATCGTCAACCTGTGTGAGCGGCGCGGCGTGACGGCGCGGGTGGTGCCGTCGATCCTGCAGATGAACTACAGCCGCATCGACGTGAACGATTTCGGCGGCATTCCGGTGCTGGGTATTCGCGGGGCGACGGTGAGCCCGGTGAACCGCATCTTGAAGCGCGGGTTCGACCTGATGGTGGGTTCGGCAGCCAGCCTGGCGTCACTGCCGCTCGTGGCAGTGGCGGCGCTGGCTGTGCGGCTCGAATCGCCCGGGCCGGCGCTTTTCACGCAGCTGCGGGCCGGGGCGAACGGCAAGCCGTTCAAGATCTACAAGCTGCGCTCGATGCGCGTCGGCGCCGAGGAAGAGCGCAAGCAGCTCGAGGCGCTCAACGAAGTCGACGGCCCGATGTTCAAGATACGCAACGACCCGCGCGTGACGCGCGTCGGCCGCATCATCCGCAAGCTGAGCATCGACGAATTCCCCCAGTTCTGGAACGTGCTGCGCGGCGACATGAGCATCGTCGGCCCGCGCCCGGCGCTGCTCACCGAGGTCGCCGAATATGACGACTGGCACCGCGACCGCCTGCGGGTCAAGCCGGGCATTACCGGTTTGTGGCAGATCAGCGGCCGCAGCGAACTCAAGTTCGAAGAGATGGTGCTGCTCGATGTGTATTACATCGACAACTGGTCGCTGCTGCAGGACCTGACGATCATGCTGCGCACAGTGCCGTATCTGCTGACGAATCGGGGAGCGTACTGAAGTGATAGGTAACTACTCAGGCCTAAATCAGTATTTCCCGCGAAACGCGCTATTCCTTCCCCCT
>CAXNFZ010000051.1:0-13593 GCA_964201495.1 Chloroflexota bacterium
ACTATCACTACAAAACACTCACCGGATCCACATCCACGATCACCGCTGCATCGCGCGGCAGATCGAGCTGTGCGAGCAGCGTCGGTGGGGCGTCGGTGCGGACGAGCACCTGCCAGCGCGAGCGCCCGGCGCGGCGCGTAAAAAAGCAGGCGGCCGGGCCGATGATCGCGTCGGCCGGCACGAGTGCGCGCAGGCGATGTGCGATTCCCGTCGCCTGCGCGCGCGCGGCTGATTCATCGGCGGCGACGCACAGAAAGCGCACCAGCCGCGTGTACGGCGGCAAACGAAGCCGACGGCGCTGCTCGAGTTCGCGACGCGCGAAGCCGTCCACGTCGTGCGCGGCAGCGGCGCGCAACGCCGCATGCTCAGGGTTGTACGTCTGCACGACGACCCGCCCCGCCCCAAACGCCGCCCCCGCCCGCGCGGCGACGCTTTCGAGCAGCTGCAGTGCCCGTTCGCCGGCGCGGAAATCCGGCAGGAACAAGCCGACATCAGCCAGCACCACACCCACGAATGAAACCAGCGGCAGGTCGGCGCCCTTGGCCAGCCGCCGCGCGCCGACGAGCACGTCTGCCTGACGCGAAACGAAGCGCCGCATGAGCTGCTCGACGGCGCCCGGCTGCTCGGCCGCATCGCGGTCGATGCGCACGATGCGCGCGAGCGGAAAACGCCGGCGCACTTCCTCTTCCACCGCCAGCGTACCCACACCGAAATGACGAATGCGGCGGCCGCCGCACTGTGGACAACGCTCCGGCGACGGCTGCCGGTGCGTGCAGACGTGACAGCGCACGTCCGCACCGTGCCAGGCGAGAGGTGAATCGTCGCGCGGACAACGCAGCACATGCCCGCAGTCGCGACAGGCGACGATCGAGCCGGCGCCGCGCCGATTCAGAAACAGCATCGCCTGCTCGCGCCGGGCCAGTGTCTCGGCCAGCCCCTGCTGCATCGCACGGCTGAACATCGACAAATTGCCGGCGCGCAGTTCGACGCGCATGTCGACCAGCTCGACTGACGGAAGAGGTTGAGACGACACAGCATCCGTTTCAGGGAGCGCAATGGACTGGCGCGAAAAACGCGTGCTCCACGCCGCCAGGCGCAGCGCCGGCGCCCGCACGCGCTGCGGCAGATCCAGCAGCACCGCCCCACCCGACAGCGCCAGATACAGCGCTTCCAGAGTCGGCGTAGCCGAACCCAGGATGAGCGTCGCACCGAGCTGAGCTGCGTAAGTGCGCGCGGCGCGACGAACATCGACGCGCGGGAAATCAGGCTGCTTGTAGGAATCGTCGTGTTCCTGGTCGACGACGATCAGCCCGATGCGCGGCAGCGGCGCGAACAGCGCCGAGCGCGCGCCGATGACCACCGCCAGCTCGCCGGCGCGGATGCGACGCCATATTGCGAAGCGTTCGGCCGGCTTGAGCCGCGAGTGAATCAGCGCCACCTTGCCGGGGAAGCGTTCCAGAAAACGTCGAGCCAGCGCCGGCGCCAGGTCGATTTCGGGGACGAGGATGATGGCACCGGCCCCACGCTCGAGGGCGGCAGCGACAGCACGCATGTATATCTCGGTCTTGCCCGATCCGTCCGGGCCGCGCAGCACAAAAGCACCGTCGGGCTGAGCGCTGATGGCATCCCAGGCGCACTGCTGATCTACAGTAAGAACCGGCGCAGTGCGAACAATGTAATCCGTCTCCGAGAGCGGATCACGCCAGCGCGCGGCGCTGCCGAAGTCGATCCATTCCTGTTCGGCCAGCCAGGAAAGATCTTCACGTCGCGCACCAGACTCGACGAGCAGCCAGTCGGCCCATGCGATGCCGGCCGAACGCTGCAGCGCGTGCAGGAGGCTGGCACGACGTGCGCGCACTTCCGGCCGCATACGAGGAAATGCCTCAGCCGATGCAAGTTTTTCGAGCGCCAGCTCGAGCGTGATATCGGAGATGGTCAGCTGCACGAGCGTGCCCTTGCGGGGCGCCTGGCCAGCGGGTGCGAGTGCGGCTGCGCGCACGATGCAGCCGGCGTCGACCAGCCTTTGCAGCTCGAGGCGCCACGCCGCGACACCGCGCAGTCGGCGGGCGAGTGCCCCGCGCAGCAGCGGCCCATGTTCGCGCAGCACAGCGACGACGCGAGCGGCAACAGAGCCAGGCGGCGGCAGGCGGCCAGGAAACGGGTCTGCAAGCGTATATTCATCCGACGACGCCGGCGTCAGGCCGGGCGGGATCATAAGAGCACACGCAGCGCCCAGCGGCGCGACGCACTCGACAGCAAGTTGCCGAGCCATTGCGAGCTGATGCGGATAGAGGGCAGGCATCTCGTCGATGCGGCTGTGCAACTCACGCAACTTCGCCTGAGCCGAAGCAGCGCCCAGCGCCGTGACGACGCCAGCAACGAGCGAGCGCTGCAGCGGGACGATCACGGCGTCGCCGGGCCGCATGCGGGTGCGCAGGTGCTCCGGCACGAGATAGGTGAGCTCGAACGCCACCGCACGATGAAGCAGCGCAACGTCGACAGTCTCGAAAACGTCAACGGTCTCGGAGTTAGACACGGTCGACATTGTCTCATCGGGTGCATCCGCAGTTTGGGGCGAATTTCAACAGAGAGCGCGGAGAGGGCAGCGCACGCGGAATTTCACGCAGAGACGCCGAGAAGCGGAGACGCGGGCTTTTTGAGGAATCGGCTGTAATCCCCAAAAAGCATTTTCCTTCGCGTTCTTCGCGGCTTCGCGTGAGAAATGCATTCGACCCAAACGGCAGGTGCGCCCTTTGGGTCGAATTGGAGCGGAGATCGCAGAGGTTGCGAAGGGCGCGGCGCCCACTCCGCTCTCACCGACGACACAGATTCCGGCACTATCATTCGCACCGCTAACGAAATGACCACGCCCTCTGAACTTGCCCGACTGCTTCTGGAAACCATGCCCGTACTGGGTCAGTCGATCGGCCGGACGATGCGACCGAACAAGTGCTCCCACGCCGGATCGGACATTAACGTTCTGATTCACGTCCGCACGTTGCACACACTGCAGGATGGGCCGAAAGCTTTTCAAGAGCTGCTGGCATTTCGAGGCGTCGCACCAGCCACGCTGTCGCGCTCGATCGACGCCATGGCGCGGCACGGCTGGATCGAACGCGTACCCCACCCGGACGACAAACGACAGGTGCTGCTGCAGGCGACCAAAGCAGGACGCGACTACTTTATGGAAATCGTCAGCAATTCCCATGCGCAGTTGATGGAATCGATGCAGTCGCTCAGCCCAGGCGAACTCAACACGATCGCAACTGCGCTGACCCTCCTGCGGCGCACGTTGCCGCAATAATGACTCGACGGCGTGACTCGAGATATCACAGCATTTCATCCGTGAATCCTCCGCAACCAGCCTTCGCACACATTCAACTTTTTTCTGTGCGTGCGAGCGCAGCTGCGAATTGACGCATCCCATTGATTTACGTTTATTCACTTTGACTGACTCCTGGTAAAACATGAAATCATTACGCAGATCCCTCGTCTTTCTTAAATCGAATGCACTGCTGATGTCAGGCGCGATCGTGGCACTGGTGGCGGTGCTGGTGGCGAACCTGCTCAGCCCGCAGTACCTGCAACGCGCCATCGACGACGGCATTGCCGTCGGCAAACAGGACGCCATCGTCGCGGCGGTCAGCATGCTGCTCGTGCTTGCACTCGTGCGCGGCGTATTCAGCTTCCTGCAAACCTACTGGCTCGAACAGGTGTCGCAAAACGTCGCCTTCGAGATGCGCAATCGCCTGTTCAACAAACTCAGCGACCTCAGCTTCAGTTACCACGACCAGCAGCAGACCGGCCAGCTGATGACGCGCGTCACCAGCGACGTCGAGGTCATCCGGCAATTCGTCGGTCAGGGCCTGCTGAACCTGATCGCGTCAGTGGTCACCGTGTTCGGCGTAATCGCTGTGCTGCTGGCGACCAACTGGCAGCTGGCGCTCGTCGAGCTTGCGTCCATTCCCGTCATCTTCGTGCTGATCGGGTACTTCATTTCGAAAGTCCGGCCGTTGTTCGGCATCGTGCAAACGCGCATCGGCGCACTGAACACCATCCTGCAGGAGAACCTCGCCGGAATTCGCGTGGTGCGCGCCTTCGCGCGCGAGCCACATGAACAGAAGCGCTACCTGGGGCTGAACACGGCCCTGATGGACGTAAACATCACGATCAACAAACGCTCCTCTGTGGCTTTCCCTCTGACGTTTCTCACCGTCAACGTGGCAACTCTGCTGGTGGTGCTGGTGGGAGGACTTAAGGTCATCGACGGCACAATGACGATCGGCACACTGGTGGCATTTCTGAGCTACCTCGTCGTGCTGATCGGGCCAGTGTTCGGCATCGGCTTCCTGGCGACGGCCATCAGCCGCGCTGGTGTGAGCGCAGAGCGCGTGTTCGAAGTGCTCGATGCAAAAAATGAAGTGGAAGAAAAACCCGGCGCACAAAAGCTGGGCGCAATCCAGGGCAACGTCGAATTCCGCAATGTCACGTTCAAATTCGCCGGCGCCGAACAGCCCGCGCTGGACGATGTGAGCCTGATGGCTCCGAGCGGTGCGACTGTGGCGATCATGGGGCGCACCGGCAGCGGCAAGAGTTCGGTTATCAACCTGATTCCACGCTTCTACGACCCACAGAAGGGCCAGATCCTGGTGGACGGCGTCGACGTGCGCGACGTGACGCTGGAATCGCTGCGCGCAAACATCGGCATCGTGCTGCAGGACACGGTGCTGTTCAGCGGCACGATTCGCGAGAACATCGCCTACGGACAGCCGGACGCGAGCGCAGTGCAGGTCGTCGCCGCCGCACGTGCGGCGCAGGCCGACGACTTCATTCGCTCATTCCCCGACGGCTACGAAACACTCGTCGGTGAACGCGGCGTCGGCTTGAGCGGCGGACAAAAGCAGCGCATCGCCATCGCGCGCGCGTTGCTGCTCAACCCGCGCATTCTGATTCTTGACGACAGCACCAGCGCAGTAGACGCTGAAACAGAATATCAGATCCAACAGGCGCTCGACCAGCTGATGTACGGACGCACCAGCTTCGTCATCGCACAGCGCGTCAGCACAGTGCGCAACGCAGACCTGATCGTGCTGCTGGACGAAGGTCGCATCATAGCGACCGGCACACATGACGACCTTCTGCGCGACAGCGAACTATACGGAGAGATCGTGGATTCACAACTACGCAAGGATGAGCCAGCAGCAGTCTTGTCCCAGGAGGCGAACTGAAATGCAGCGACGAGGAGGACCTCCCGCAGGTCGTGGCCAGCAGCGCGGTGGCGGCGGCGGCGGCCGCATGGACATCGCATCGCTCGAGTATGCGGCGCAGATCGCCGATGAAAAAGCACAGGACATTGGCAGCGCCGCACGCCGGCTGATTGCTTATCTCACACCCGAGCGCCAAAGGCTCGGATTGATCCTGGTGATGGTGCTGTTGAGCGCGACGTCGCAGGCGCTCGGCCCGGCTCTGATCGGCATAGCCACCGATCGCTTCATCAAAGTGGGCGGCGACGCGTCTGGCCTTCTGACAGCCATGGGGGCGCTGGTGGCTGTCTACGCACTCGGCTTCGTCGCAGCGCGATATCAGATTGCTCTGATGGGCGAAGTCGGCCAGCGCCTGCTGGCGACGATCCGCGTCGACATCTTCACGAAGGTGCAGCAGCTGCCGCTGCGCTTCTTCGATCGGAACCCTGCAGGCGACTTGATGAGCCGCCTGCTGAACGATACGGAAGTCATTCAGACCTTCGTCGGCCAGGCACTGGTGCAGGTGCTTGGAAGCGTGTTCTCGCTGCTGGGCATCGTGATCGCGATGCTGATCCAAAGCCCGCTGCTGGCAGTCGTGAGCTTCAGCGTAATTCCAATCATGCTGATCATGACGCGCATCTTCAGCCTGTGGGCGCGCAACGCCTACCGTCGCACACGCGAAACGATCGGAGACGTGAGCGCCAACCTGCAGGAAGAAATTGCCGGCATCAAGGTGGCACAGGCGTTCAATCGCACGCAGGCCGGCCAGGTGGAATTTGCGCGCCGCAATGCCCTGAACCGACAAGCCACGATGAGCGCCACCGCAATCACTTCGGCGTTTCAGCCACTGGTAGATGTGCTCGGCACGCTGGCAACAGCGATCGTTGCCGGCTTCGGCGGCTGGCTCGCCCTGCGCGGTGAAGTCAGCGTCGGCGTGCTCGTGGCGTTCGTGGCGTACGTGCAAAACCTGTTCCGCCCGCTGCAGCTGCTGAGCACAGCATGGACGCAGGCACAGGCGTCGCTGGCGGCGTCCGAGCGCATCTTCGAATTGATCGACACGCCCGTCGACCTGCGTGATGCGCCCGATGCACAGGTGCTGCCGCCGGTGCGCGGCGCCGTCGCATTCGAGCACGTGTCCTTCGCCTATGACCCGGCCAAGCCGGTGCTCAACGACGTGAGCTTCACTACCGAACCCGGGCAGACCGTGGCCATCGTGGGGCCGACGGGCGCGGGCAAAACCACGATCATCAGCCTGCTGGCGCGCTTCTATGACGTGAGCGCCGGCGCGGTAACAGTCGATGGCCATGACCTGCGCTCGGTGACGCAAGCCAGCCTGCGCAGCCAGATGGGCATCGTTCCGCAGGACAGCTTCCTGTTCGCCGGCACCATCGCCGACAACATTCGCTACGGCCGGCTCGAGGCCAGTGACGCAGAAGTTGAGGCGGCAGCAAAGGCTGCCAACGCCGACGAATTCATTGCGCGACTCAAAGACGGCTACCAGTCGAAGGTCGGCGAGCGTGGCAGCGGCCTGAGCCAGGGCCAGCGCCAGCTGATCGGGATCGCGCGCGCGATTCTCGCCGCGCCACGCATTCTGATTCTGGACGAAGCGACCTCAAGCGTCGACACGCGCACGGAAGCGCTGATCCAGAGCGCGCTCAACACACTTCTGAAGGGGCGCACGAGCTTCGTGATCGCCCATCGACTCTCGACCATTCGCCAGGCCGACGTCATTCTCGTACTCGACGCCGGGCGGCTCACCGAACGCGGCACGCACGAAGAATTGATCGCGCTCGAGGGAACGTATGCCGAACTGTATCGGCGACAGTTCCGCACCGTCGCAGACAGCACACAGAAATCGTAACTACACGGTCCAGTCTCTTTCCCAACGCGAAACACGCCAGTCCTTCTCCTGAAGAGCAGTACTTCTCCTGAAGAGCAGTCCTTCTCCTGAAGAGAGCGCTCCTGAAGAGAGAAAAAGACCAGCGTGTTTCGCAGAAAATTTTGACTTTGGCCTGAGTCGTTACCAGAAATCATGATCGAAGAAAACACTGCTCACCCAACTCATCGCGTCATTTTTCAGCCGTCTGGCCGGCAAGGCGAAGTGCCGGCCGGCACTTCGCTGCTCGATGCAGCGCGCATGCTTGGCGTCGACGTCGACAGCATCTGCGGCGGCCGGCAGACATGCGGGAAGTGCAAACTGCTGGTGGAAGACGGCGTATTTGCCAAACACGGCATCACTTCGGCCGGGGATCACTTGACGCAGCCCGGAGCGGACGAGATCGACTACGCACGCAGGCACGCCGCCAGGTGGACAGCAAACGCGCGACTGAGCTGCGCCACATGCGTGACCGGCGACGTGCTGGTGACCGTGCCTCCCGAAAGCACGCGCCGCAAGCCGATCGTGGGCAAAGATGCGCGCGCCATGGAGATCACGATCGATCCGACCGTGCGACAGGTGTACGTCGAAGTGGCAGCGCATGAGCTCGGCGACCGTGACGGCGACTGGGAACGCCTGCAGGCGGCGATCGCGCGCGAGTGGAACCTGGGCGGCTTGGCGATCGATATCACCGTGCTGCGCAGGCTGACGGCCACGCTCAAGGCGGGCAAGCAGCGCGTGACCGTCACGATTTGGAACGAGCGCGAAGTCATCGACGTGCGTGCGGGGTATCACGAAGGCGCGTACGGGTTCGCAGTAGATGTCGGCAGCACCACCGTGGCCGCGCACCTGTGCAACCTGCAGAGTGGCGAGGTGGTTGGCACCGCATCGATGATGAATCCGCAGGTGACCTACGGCGAAGACCTGATGAGCCGCATCAGCTACTCAATGATGCACACCGATGGCGTGGTCAAAATGCACGACGCGATCGTGAACGGACTGAACACGCTATTCAATCAGGCCACGAAGCAGGCAGGCGTGCCACTCGAAGATGTGCAGGAGGTGCTGCTGGTTGGCAACACGGTCATGCACCATCTGCTGCTCGGTATCGACCCAGTCGAACTGGGTGCTGCGCCGTTCACACTCACGACACACGCGGCGCTGGACGTCAAGGCGCGCGATTTCGGCCTGCGGCTGAATCCGGCGGCAAACGTGCACCTGCTTGCGCTGGAAGCCGGACATGTCGGTGCCGACAATCTGGCGGTGTTGATTGCCGAAGCGCCGGAGGCACGTGCGGAGATGAGCCTGCTGATCGACGTCGGAACAAATGCCGAAATCGTGCTTGGCAACAAAGATGGCCTGTGGAGCTGCAGCTCACCGACCGGGCCGGCATTCGAAGGAGCGCAGATCGCGCACGGCCAGCGCGCCGCCGCTGGAGCGATCGAGCGCGTGCGCATCGACCGAGCAACCGGCCAGCCACGCTTCAAGGTCATTGGAATGGAGATCTGGTCGGACGCGGCTTCCGACGAAGCCATTCAGGCAACCGGCATCTGCGGCAGCGGCATCATCGAGGTGATCGCCGAGCTGTATCTGGCTGGACTGCTGCAGGCGGACGGACGATTCCGGGGGCCGGTGGAAGGAAAATCTCCTCATCCGCGCATGCGTTTTCAGGGAGCGAACGGAGCAAAAGGCGAGTATGTGCTGGCGACTGCCGAGCAGTCGGCGACCGGGCGCGAGATCACAGTGACGCAGGACGACGTGCGCAACATTCAGCTGGCGAAGGCGGCGTTGTACGCCGGCTGCAAACTGCTGATGAAGCGCAGCGGAGTGAGCGCAGTCGATCGGATCGTGCTGGCCGGCGCATTCGGCAGCTACATCGACCCACAGCACGCGATGGTGCTTGGGCTGATTCCGGACTGCGACCTGACGAAAGTCGAAGCAGTAGGCAACGCTGCTGGCGACGGCGCGCGCATCGCCCTGCTGAATCGGGCGCGCCGGGCCGATTCGGCAGCGCTGGCGCGCCGCGTGCACTACATCGAGACGGCGATCGACCCAAGCTTCCAGGACGAATTCGTCGGCGCAATGCACCTGCCGCACATGACGGATACTTTTCCGAACCTTACAACGCGCGTGACGCTGCCGGCACGCACGACAGAAGCACGGAGCCGCAGGCGCAGACAGCATGACACCGCAGGTTGATCACGCGGGATTTCTCCCGCAAATTACTCTTTTTCTTCCCTATGTAGCTGCCGCTCATAACTCATCGGGAAGAAGTGCATTCATCTCTTTCCCTGTAACTACTCAGGCCATCCATTTTTCCAGCGCGTTTCGCGGGAAATACTGATTTAGGCCTGAGTAGTTACCCCTGTTTAAATTCCCACGGCCAGCTCATCCACTCCGAGCGCGATCAGCGCCGCTGCCGCCCGCCCTGCAGCCTCTCCACACACGCTCACCGGCTTGCCGTGCGCATGCGCCGCGCTCACAGTCATCTCGATCAACTTCAGCACCGCCGGATGCAGCGCGTCGCCGTACGCAGCGTAGCGGGCGCCGTCACGATCTGCAGCAAGCGTAAATTGCGCCAGGTCGTTGGTGCCAATGCTGAAAAAATCCACGTGCTCAATCAACACATCGGCCATCAGCGCCGCCGCAGGCACTTCGATCATCGCTCCGAATTTTGGGCGCGCCTGATCCACGAGTCCGCCGCACACAGCATCGAAGATCTCCCGCGCACGCAGCAGCTCGCCGATATCGGTCACCATCGGCACGAGCACCCGAATCCGCGCATCCGCCAGCGCCGCAATCGCTGCGATCTGATCGCACATGAGCCCAGGATGCTCGAGCAGCAGGCGCACGCCGCGCATCCCCAGCGCCGGGTTCGCCTCCCTTCCAGCACTCAGATACGGCAAGGGCTTGTCTCCACCAGCATCGAACAGGCGAATCGTGATCGGCTGATCAGGAAAGCATTCGGCCACGGCTCGATATGCTGCGATCTGTTCGGCCACGCTCGGCGCGGCCGTGCTGCGCGAATCAGCGAAAAGAAATTCGGTGCGCAACAGGCCGATGCCAGCCACACCACGATCCCGCGCCGCCTGTGCTTCGGCAAGGCTCCCCACCACTGCAGTCACTCTCACGCCTTGCTTCAGTCTTTCGTGGTCGACGCCGCTGACTTTTGATCCGTTCGCCACCGCAACTTCTACATCGTTCGGATCAATCACGACGCGTCCGTGTAATCCATCCACGAGCAGCCGCACATCCAGGGGAATTTCACGCAGCGTGGTCGCATCAAACAGCACAACCGGCACACCAAGGGCACGCGCCAGGATGACGACATGCGATGATGGCCCCGCTCCGGCCAGGCACACGCCAGTCAGCATCGTGCCGTCGATCGCTGCCAGCTCGCTGGGAAGCAATTGCTGTGCAACAAGCACCACAGGTTGATCGAACGTAGACACGGGCGCTTCACCCGCCAGCGCGCGCAACAGCCGCTGCTCAACGTCACGCAAATCCGCTGCCCGCTCGCGAAGAATCGGATCATCCAGGGAAATCAACAGCGCACCGTAATGTTCCAACGCCTCGGAGACAGCAGCCTCGGCTCCAAGGCGATCGATCGACGCATCGATGCGCATCATGAGTTCCGGGTCGCACAGCAGATCACGTTGAAATCCAAGAATCGCCGCCTCATCGCCGAACGCTACGCGTTCCTGCAGCATCTCGAGATCGGAGTCTGCGCGCTGCAGCGCCAACTTCAGCCGCACACGTGAATCGCCTCTCGGCTGCGCACTGGCAGAGCGCAGCCGAGGATCATGCAGCACGCTGCGTCCGACACGCATCCCCGGCGCGCCCGGGCTGCCGATGAGCACGCGGCTCATGCGGGCGCTTCCGCCTCCAGAAGCCGCGTCAGCGCGACGGACAACGCCGCAGTCGCTGCGACAGCATCGTCCCCCTCTGCAAGAATGCGCACACATGTGCCCGCCGTTGCCCCCAGGCTCAGCAACGACACCACACTACGCGCATTCACCGGGCCGCGCCCATTCGTCAGATTTTCCAGCGTGATCACGCTGCGATATTCCCCCGCCATGCGAGCCAGCACCGCCGCCGGCCGCGCATGCAGGACCCGTCCTGCCGGGATGACGACATCCACAGCCGCCCTAATCCTCAATCCGCAGCATCGCCATGAAGGCCTCCTGCGGAATTTCCACGGATCCGACCATCTTCATGCGCTTCTTGCCTTCCTTCTGCTTTTCCAACAACTTGCGCTTGCGCGTGATGTCGCCGCCGTAGCACTTCGCCAGAACGTCCTTGCGCATCGCGCGCACCGTCTCGCGCGCGATGATCTTGGCGCCCACCGAAGCCTGAATCGGCACCTCGAACATCTGTCGGGGCACAACTTCCTTCATCCGCTTGGCGATCGCCGAACCCTTGTGCTGGGCATGATCGCGATGCACGATCATCGACATGCTGTCGAGTGGATCTCCATTCACCAGAATATCCATCTTCACCAGATCACCCGAGTGATAACCCTCGAATTGATAATCAAGCGACGCATAGCCCTTCGTCGCGCTCTTGAGCTTGTCGTAGAAATCGACGATCAGCTCAGCCAGCGGGATCCGATATGTCAGCATGACTCGCTGCGTATCCAGATACTCCATGTTCTCGCTCATGCCGCGCCGCTTCGTCACCAGCTCCATGATCGGGCCGATGTAATCCTTCGGCGTGTAAATCTGGATCTTCATCCACGGCTCGCGCATTTCATCGAGCTTGCTCGGGTCAGGCATATCGGACGGCCGGTCCAGCCGCACGACTTCGCCGCTCGTCAGAACGGCTTCGTATTCGACGCTCGGCGCCGTCACCAGCACGTCGAGGTCATACTCACGCTCGAGCCGCTCCTGCACGATTTCCATGTGAAACATGCCAAGAAAGCCGACGCGATATCCAAAGCCCAGCGCAGCGCTGTTCTCCGGCTCGAAGGACAGCGCTGCATCATTCAGCTGCAGTTTCTCGAGCGCATCGCGCAGCAATGGATAGTCCTCGGTGTCCGTCGGATAAATACCCGCGAACACCATCGGCTTCGCCGGCTTGTAGCCGATCAACGGCTTCGCCGAGTTGTACACATCGACGAGCGTATCGCCGACGCGGCAGTCACGCACGCTCTTAAACCCGGTCGCCACATAGCCGACCTCACCGGCGTCGATTCCCGTCCCCTGCGTCATGCGCGGGCGAAACGTGCCGATTTCAATCGGCTCGAAGACCGAGCCCGTATTTGCCAGGCGCAGTCGCGTCTTCATGTTGATCGCGCCGTTGACCACGCGCACATACGCGATCACGCCCTTATAAGCGTCGTAGTGGCTGTCGAAGATCAAAGCCTGCAACGGCTGAGTGCTGCTTCCCTTCGGTGCGGGGACGTCGCGCACGACGCGCTCCAGTACGTCGCGAATGCCGATGCCCTCTTTCGCCGAAATCCGCAACACACCGTCCGGGTCGTCACCCAGCAGCTCGCCAACTTCCCTGGCAATGTCGTCCGGCCGCGCGTGCGGCAGGTCGATCTTGTTGATGACCGGAATAATATGCAGATTCGCCTCGAGCGCGAGATACAGGTTCGCCAGCGTCTGCGCCTCAGCACCCTGCGACGCGTCGACCACCAGCAGCGCCCCTTCGCATGCGTTCAACGCGCGCGACACTTCATACGTGAAGTCCACGTGGCCAGGCGTATCGATCAGGTTGATCTCGTACGTCTCGCCATCGTTTGCGACGTACGACATGCGGACCGCCGATGCCTTGATCGTCACACCTTTTTCGCGCTCGAGGTCCATCGAGTCGAGCAGCTGTTCCTGCATCTCTCGCTTCGTTACTGTGCCAGTGCATTCAAGAAGGCGGTCGGCCAGCGTGCTCTTGCCGTGGTCGACGTGCGCAATGATGCAGAAGTTGCGGATCCTGGAAAGGTCGGTTGCCATTTATAGCGACGATTATACGAAGGCCCACACCTTGCGCTCCGCAGTGGCGCTGCCGTTCTGCGCCGCCTCCCCCGCCAAAAACGAGAGATACGTATCCTGACACGCTTCTGCCAGTGAATAGAACGAGTCGCCGCCGCGCGCGTAGTCACCCATCAGCAGCATGCACGTGGCCACCGCAATATCGTCATCGGGCAGCGGCGCTGGCGCGAACAGGTTGCGATACAACCATTCCTCGCCGCACTGAATGCCCTTCAGGTGCTTGCCTTCGAGGTTGCCGCCCTGCCCGCCTTCGTGTCGCTCGAAGCGCACCCGCACCGGCGTGTTTGCGTCAGCGAGATACACCGCGCCGTCGTTGAAAAGTTCGCCGCGCTCACCGCGCACGAGCAGCCGCGGATCACGGATATATGAAAAGTACTGCTCACCGGTGAAGTCGAAAATGCCGAGCTTGCCGTCGTAATCGAATGTGACGATGTCCTGGTCGACCTCACGGATCTCTTCTTTCGTCGGCGGCCCCTGGCGCCCG
>CAXNFZ010000052.1:0-13589 GCA_964201495.1 Chloroflexota bacterium
ATATTGCTGCGATATTAGGTTATTGGTAACTACTCAGGCCTAAATCAGTATTTCCCGCGAAACGCGCTATTCCTTCCTTCTTCGGGGGAAGGAATAGCGCGTTTCGCGTTGGAAAAGTGGATGGCCTGAGTAGTTACGAATTCCTAGATATTGCTGCAGCTAGAAGTCGAGTTTGCTGAGCAGGTCGGAAGCGCGTTTGCGTCGGGTGAGTTGCCAGTTCAGGAGGCTGGACTCATAGTGCTGGCGCACTTTCCACGCGGCGCCGAGTGCCAGCGCAGCGGTCACGATGCACGCGCTGAGGTAGAGCGGTGCGGCGGCGCTGAGCTGCAGCCACTGGGCGACAAGCAGCATGATTCCGATGATGACGGATCCGCAGATGGTTCCGGCGGCGGTCAGGTAGTTCTCCATGAACAGCATCACGCGCCCACGCTTTTCTTCCGGAACCAGAGCGCGCAGGGCGCGCGCCGCTGCGCTGTCGATGTCACGGATTCCCTGCGTCGTGAGCATGGCGACGGCGCTGCTGGCGGTGCCGGGAAGCAGGAGCGCGCCGGTGGTCATGGCGAGAAAGGCAACCGGCATGATCATGAATGCGTTGCGGATCTGGAGCTTCTCGAGGAGCCGGCTGGTGAGCAGGCTTTGCACGAGGATCGAGACGACGATCGTGACGAGCCTGAAAGTGGCGTAGAACTCCTGAAAGTTCTGTTGTGTGCCGAAGCTCTGGTCGGTCGTGAAGAGAAAATGAAATTCGACGATCGTGTCGCAGAGTACCACGAGCAGGACGGCGATAGTGAGGAACCGAAACATCGGCACGGTGCGGATGAACTGGAACCCCTCGGCGAGCGACTCGCGGATGCCGTCGTTGCTGGGTTTGGGCTTCGCGGGAATATTGTGGCGCAGCCCGAAGCGGAGCAGGAGGATGGCGACGGCGTAGACCGCCACGTTGATCCAGAGGATATCGACCAGCGGTCGATCTGCACCGAGCTGGATCAGCACCGGCGCGGCGATGCTCATGCCGAGGCCGAGCAATTTTCCCGCCAGGCCGAATGCGGCGATGACCGGAAAGAGCCGTTTGCCCTGCGACATGCTGAACATGTCGTTGGCGAACACCCAGAAAATAGCGGGCAGGAAGAGCCATTGCTGGTCTTTCAGCAGATAAAGCAGGGAGTAGCTGAGGCCGGCGGGTGCGTCGACGACGAAGAGCAGGCGAATGCCGATCGTCAGGACGATGAACGCCAGCATGATGTAGCGAAGCAGGCGGATGCGTTCGATGCGATCGACGATGAGCGACTGCACTGCACTCATCGCCAGAATGACGGCAAAATCGATGACCCACACGCCGAGGATTCCGGGTACGCCGACGTTGCCGAGGAATCCGCTGACAGAAATCACCCCCGATATTTGCATCGCGACCGCGTTTAAGAGCAGCACCGCCCCCATGATGAACATGGGGGTTGCTTCACCTTCCTGCAGTCGAAAGAGCTTTATCGCAAGTGATTTCATTTGGTATGAGTTGCTACCCGATCAGATGCTCTGCAGCTTCGTGGATCAGTGCGGTGAACGGATGATCCGGATAGCGCAGCACGAATATGCCTTCGCTGGCGAGGATCATCATTTCGTCAGAGTGGGGGAAGACTGCGGCGACATCGCAGCCGTACGAGGCCTCGACGCGTTTTTTGACGTCGACGGGGTCGAGCGTGTAGGGCGCCTTGTTGACGATGAGCTTCAGCTTGGGCACACCGAGCTTGCGTGCGACCGAAACGGTGACTGCGGTTCCCTGGTAGTCCTGCGAGTCTGGGCGCAGGATGATGGCAAGTGAATCAGAGATGGCGATCGACAGCAGCGTTTCCTCGTTGAGTCCGGGGTGGGTGTCGATTATCAGCACATCGAGATTGAGTTTCTCGATCAGGCGCTGGTATCCGTCGTTGAGCAGGCCGACATCGTAGCCTTCGCGCAGCACTTTGGCGATGTCACTGGCCTTCATGCTGGAAGGCACCAGCCACATTTTTCCCGGCAGTCCGTTTGAAACGCGCATGGTCACGTCGCGCGCAGCATCTTCGATATTGCACTTGCCCCACAGGTAATCGTTGAGCGAGTGACCGATGTCGTCTTCTTTCAAACCGAAGAGCACGTGCACGCCGGGCGACAGGATGTCCGTGTCGATAATGCCGACGCAGAGACCCTTCTGCGCGAGCACGGCGGCGATATTGGCGGTGGTGTTGGATTTGCCTGTGCCACCGCGATAGGAGTGAATCGAGATAATCGTGGACATTTTTTGCTGTGTTGCGTTGCTTTCAAAACTGCAGTGGACTTGGTGTACTGATGGGCGAATCCAGTGCTTGGCCGTGGGCGCACGAGGTGATGGAATTCGTGAGCATAGGCCCGGACTGTTTTGATGCGTCTGCGTTTTGCGTCTGCGTTTTCGCTTTGAACTACTCTTGATTGCGCCGCACGAAGAGCAGCGTAATGTCGTCGAACTGGTCGGCCTCGGCGATGTAATTGCGGAGCGCGTTGTGAACGCGGTCAATCATGCTCTGCGCAGTTTCTGCCGGTGGTGAGATCAGTTCGCGGAAGCGCGGGTCTCCGTAGCGTTTGCCGTGGGGATCGCGCGCGTCCGGCACGCCGTCGGTGAAGCTGATGAGCATGTCGCCAGGCTCCAGTTGAACGTGTTGAACGACGAACTCCGCGCCGCCAATCATACCCACTGCCGGACCGGTTGGTTTCAAAACTGCCTTGATCGTGCCGTCGGCAGAGATGACGTAGGGGGGATTGTGCCCGCCGTTGATGTAATCGAGCACGCCGGTGCGCGGGTCGAGCATGCCGAAAAACATGGTGGCAAACATGTTCAGGTCGGCGTGGTTGTCGACAATGTAATTGTTGGTGAGTGAGATGGACGCTTTCAGCGCATTGACGCCGACAGACGAGAGTCCGCGGGGGCGGCCACCGATTGGAGACGGTGCGTCGAGCGTCAGCAGGTCGGTCATGTCCATGTTGTGATTCTGCTGGGCAAAGGCGCGGGTCATGCTGCGAATGAGCGCCATGAACAGCGCGGCGCCGACGCCTTTGTCGCAGATATCAGCGATGACGAGGCCGACGCGGCGGCCCTGGGTGACGGGGAACACGTCATAGAAGTCGCCGGCGACTTCGCGCGCTGGCTGCAGCGAGGCGACGAGTTCCCAGCCGCTGGGCTGGGGCATTTCCTTGGGCAGGAAGTCGAGCTGGAAGCGACGCGCGGTGGCGACGTCATTGAGCAGCTTTTCGCGCTTGATCAGCTCGCGCTGTTCGATTTGCCGGTGTCGTGCGACGAGGCTTTCCTCGATCTGCACACGCAGGAGCGCGCTGGACACCGGCTGCAGCAGCCAGTCGGCGGCGCCGGCAGCTATGGCGCGGTCGAGTGTGTCGGCGAGGGCGTCGGCCTGAGTGGCTGGCACGAGCATCAGGGAGGCGACGGTGTTGAGCTGGGCGTCGGCGAGCAGGCGCAGGACGAGCGCCACAGCGCCGTCATCGGGCGCGCTTGCGTCGATCAGCGCGAGATCCGGTATGGCGGTGCGGGCGCAGTTGAGAGCGGCGACATTGTCGGCTGCTTCGTCGACGGCTTCGCAACCCATGTTGCGCAGGCGTTGCGCCAGCTTTTTGCGGCGGGGTTCGACGCTGTCCACCAGGAGAATGCGGGCGTTTTCAATCATCAGAGGTGGTTGGAGGGCGTTTTACGATGAACGTATTGTGGTTGCGGCCATCGACATGCTCGTATTGGAAATCGTCGGTGCCCTGACGAGCCAGGTAGACTCCGAGGCCGCCGATCGGCCGATTTTCCAGCGGGTCGTCGAGG
The DNA here is from genome assembly GCA_964201495.1 of Chloroflexota bacterium. Lineage (GTDB taxonomy): Bacteria > Chloroflexota > Anaerolineae > J036 > Brachytrichaceae > CANJQH01. Next base: position 3,827 of record CAXNFZ010000052.1, read on the forward strand.
TTGTCGGGTGTGCGGTGCAGATTCGGGTCGTACGGGACGGCACGATCGAAGACATCGATGCGCAGGTGTTCGGGTGAGACAGTGAAGCCGACCTCGATATCGCCACGCAGCCCGGCTTCGTCGTATCCGTGGATAACGATGTTGGCTATGATTTCGTCGACTGACAGCACCAGTCGGTAGGAACTTTGTTTGTCGAGCTGCGCCTCGGTGGCCGCGTGCTTGACGAAATCGCGCACGGCCTTGAGTGATTCAAGATTGCCGGGTACGGTGAGTGTGTTGGTAGCCATCAGCCTTCGATTTGGGCTGCGTCGTAGGCGTCCAGGAGGATGACGCTGTGATTAAAGCCGGTCATTTCGATCGTCTCCAGCACAGTTTCCTGGGCGCCGACGACGAAGATGCGGATGGCCGCGCCCATTTTTTGCTTGGCGAATACCAGCGCGCGCAGGCCAGCGCTCGACATGTAGCTCAGGTCGTTCATGATGAGCGCCAGGCTCTTCGGCTTGTTTTCAGCGGCCTGCTCGACGGCAGTCTTGAACTGTCCGGCGACGCTGGCGTCGAGTTCGCCGCTCATGGTGATGCGCGTGACGCCGTTGCTCGATTCGGAGATGAGATTGAATGCCATATTTTTCCTCGTTGTGGTTGTTGGTTTGCAACGACTCAGGCTGATCGATTGCTCATCGCGTGTTTCGCGGGGAATATCGACTTGTGCCTGAGACGTTATTTCTTTTCATCCGTACGTCGGGCTATTGCTTCGCCTGAAAGGCATTAAGAAGCTTGGAAAGGCGAAGAGATGTCCCGATGTGAAGATGTTGATGGAGTTGCTGCGTTATTTTCCGATCAGGATCAGCGAAGAACGCGGACCCATGAAGATATGTCCCTGGTCGACCAGTTCCGGTTCTGCGCCAACATCGAACGCGTCATGCGGCGAATCTGCGCCGGTATTGATCGACACGTGCCAGCGGCGGCCGTCGGGCAGCTGCGGCAGTTCGAACACGTGCGAGTCCCAGTGCATGTTGAGGACGACGTAGATATAGTCGTCTTTGGCATGCTTGCCGCAGAGCATGAACGCCAGGATGCGGCTGTCCTGCGACCAGTCGGGGTGCCAGGCGTGCGGCCCGTGCCAGCTGATGTCCGGGTAGCCCGAACCGATTGTGTCGCGGCCGGTCAGGAAGTTGCGGCTGCGCAGGGCGGGGTGCGCCTCGCGGAAGTGCGTCAGTTTGCTGACGAAGCGCACGAGGTCGGCGTTCTGTTCGGCGAGCGCCCAGTTCATCCAGTTGAGCTCGTCGTCGTGGCAGTAGGTGTTGTTGTTGCCGTGCTGCGTGCGGGCGAGTTCGTCGCCCATGAGCATCATGGGCACGCCCTGCGACGTGAAGAGCATGACGAAGGCGTTCTTCATCTGGCGGCGGCGCAGCGCGTTGATTTCTGCGTCGTCGGTCGGGCCTTCCCAGCCGCAGTTCCACGATTCGTTGTCGTTGGCGCCGTCGTTGTTGCCCTCGCCGTTGGCCTCGTTGTGCTTTTCGTTGTACGACACCATGTCGTTGAGCGTGAAGCCGTCGTGCGCGGTGATGAAGTTGATCGAGGCGGTGGGGCCGCGGGACGCGTAGAGGTCGGGCGATCCCTGAACGCGCAGGGCCATGTCGCCGGTTTTGCCGGCGTCGCCCTTGAGGAACTGGCGCACGGTGTCGCGGAATTTGCCGTTCCATTCCGCCCAGCGCCCGTAGGCGGGGAACGAACCCACCTGGTAGAGGCCGCCTGCGTCCCACGCTTCGGCGATCAGTTTGACTTTGCCGAGGATGGGGTCGTAAGCGAGCGACTCGAGGAGGGGCGGGTTGGAGAGCGGCGCGCCGGAGGGGTCGCGGCCGAGGATGGCGGCCAGGTCGAAGCGAAAGCCGTCGACGTGGTATTCCGACGCCCAGTAGCGCAGACAATCGACGACCATGTTGCGCACGATCGGATGGTTGCAGTTGAGCGTGTTGCCGGTGCCGCTGAAGTTGAAGTAGTAGCCTTCCGGCGTGAGCATGTAGTACGTCTGGTTGTCGATGCCGCGGAACGACAGCGTCGGGCCGAATTCATTGCCCTCGGCAGTGTGGTTGAACACCACGTCGAGCATGATTTCGATGCCGGCGGCGTGCAGTTCCTTGACGAGCTGCTTGAGTTCGTCAGCGACCATCGTGCCGTCCTTGAGGCGGCCGGAGGCGGCGTAGCCGGCTTTCGGTGCGAAGAAGCCGACGGTGCTGTAGCCCCAGTAGTTATAGAGGCGCTGGCCGGTGAACGGATTCAGCCGGTCGTTCTCCATCTCGTCGAATTCGTAGATGGGCAGCAGCTCGATGCAGTTCACGCCGAGCGATTTGAGGTAGGGGATCTTCTCGCGCAGGCCGGCGAAGGTGCCGGCGTGGCGCACACCGGAGGACGAATGCTTCGTCATACCGCGCACGTGCGATTCGTAGACGATGAGCTTTTCGATCGGAATTTCGAGCGGCCGGTCCGACTCCCAGTCGAAGTCGTTCTGAACGATGCCGGCGCGGTACGGGTAGACGTCCTGCCAGTTCGGCATGATTCCCCAGACGTTGCGGCCGCTGACGGCGCGGGTGTAGGGATCCATGAGCACATGGTTCAGGTCGAAGCGATGAATGGCGGGATCGCCACGCTGGGCAGCGTGACCGGGGCCGGTCATTCGGAAGCCGTACTCGATCGATTCCGGATTGATGTCGAAGACGGTCATGCTGAACACGTCGCCAATGCGAAACTCGGCCCACAGCGGATCACCGGTGTGCGGATCGGAGAACACCCCGCGGAAGGGGATTTCAGCGAACGGCGTTGCGGCGCCCTTCTTGAACAGCACCAGCTGACAGTAGGTGGCGTTGTGCGAGAAGACCGAGAAGTTCACGCCGCCGGAGACGATCGTGGCTCCGAAAGGCAGCGGCGTCCCATGACGCAGGCGGATGCCTTCGTGCTGGTGCGTCGGATAGCTGTCGACGCGCTGGGATGCACCAGGAGATTCGTTCATTTCAACTGGCCGACTCCCTGCGCCACGTCGGCGCTGGTCTTGAAGAAATTCAGGAAGCCGGTGAGCGACATGGTGTCGGTCAGCTCTTCAGAGAGGCCGGCCAGCACCACGGCGCCGCCTTTGCCGGCGATGGCGCGGTAGCTGGCGAGCAGCATGCGCAGGCCGGCGCTGGACATGTAGCCGACCTGGCTCATGTCCAGCACGAAGCGCACGGTGCTCTGCGCAAGCGACAGGATCTGCGCCTGTGCGTTGGCGGCGTTGCTGCCGTCGATGTCACCGATGATGGTGGCCACTGCGATGCCATCGACTGTACTGGTTTGAATTTCCATATTTACACCGGCTCCAGCGTAACTTTCACGCGCAGGCTGCCTTCGCTGACCGGTAGTTTGACCGTCAGGCCGACCGCGTCGAAGTCGGCGTGCGGCTTGCCCTCGATTTCGACGGCGGTGATCTTGATGCTGCCGGCCGGGAGGATGTCCGGCGAGACGCGCAGCACGTTGTCGACGAACCCGTTCGGACGCGGCTTGAAGTGCAGCGTCAGCGGCTGCTTGTGGATCAGCAGGTTCTGGTAGGTCTGTGCCAGGTAGCACAGTTCGGTGGAGTGGTAGCCGCTCATCGAGTGGCTGCCCTTGAAGCGCTCGGTGCCGACGAGGAACGGCAGGCCGTTGGCGAGCACGTTGAAGAAGACTGCGCCGTCGTCGTGGTCGAGGAAGAAGGCGTTGTAGAACGCTTCGGACTCGCGCGCGAGCTTGAGATATTCCTCGCCGCCGAAGACGCCGTTCATGATCAGATAGGCGAGGATGCCCTGTTCCTGCTGCCACCACGCCTTGCGGTCGTGGAAGGCGAAGCGATGCAGCTCTTCGCCGGGGCCTGTGAGTCGTTCCATGACGTCGTACCAGCCGGCGCGCTGGACGTCCATGGTGACTTTAGGCATTTCAGCGGCGATGCGCTCGGCGAACCACTTGTACTTGGCCTTGGGCGTCAGGTTGTACATGCGCGTGATGTTCCAGGCGACCTTGAGGTTGTGGCCGGGCACGCCGCGGTTCTGCTGCCACATGTGGGTGATGTCATGCGACCAGTCCTCGTGGAACTTTTCCTGCATGAACGGGCTGTTCTCGTAGTTCGGCATGTGCTCAGCGATCATGTCGAACGTGTGCTCGAGCATCTTGGCGTAGCGCTCCTCGCCGGTGGCGAGGTACAAGTTGATCAGGTAGGCCGGTGCGTGGTCGCCGACGGAGTTCCAGTTCTTCTTGCCCTTGTTGGCGCCGAGCGCGTCGCTGCGGGGATCGAGCGTGATCGGGTCGAGGTGCGAGAAATAGCCGCCCTTCTCCGTGTCGAGGAAGAAGCGTTCGAACAGCGAAACCGTGAGTTCGGCGTCCTTGAGGATGCGCGGGTCGCCGGTGATGCGGTAGGTTTGAATGGGGCCGGCGAGGGCGTAGATCTGTTCGTAGGCGGGGATGGCGTCGTAGTCGTCGCCGAATTCTGAGGAGAAGACCTTGTCTTCCTTGTTGCCGCGCACGTCGATGCCGTGGTACCAGTAGACGATCTTCTCGTCGGCATCGTAGAAGCGCATGTGGGCGCGCAGGTATTCCGTGCCTTTCTCGGCGGCTTCGAGGAAGCGTTCGTCGCCGGTGAACATGTAGGCAGATGCGAAGCCGTAGACCAGGCGCGAGATGGTGTCGGTTTCCTGGCGGTAGTTGTCCTTCTCTTTCTTGCCGCTCAGGGTGATGGTGGTGCGGTAGTCGCGGTAGTCGATCACGCCGGTTGGGAACTGCGCGTTGATATAGAAGTCGCCGATTTCCTGGATCTGGCGCACCCACCAGTCGCTTTTCTCGAAGGCGAACTCGTCCTGTCTGGCTCCAACGAAGGTGAGGTACTGGGCTTCGAAGACCTGACCCTCTCCCTGCGCATAAAACACACCGTATGTGAAGACGAAGCGTCCGGTCGTGAGCATGTCGCGCATGCGGCCGGTGGCGTCCGCCCAGGGATTGCCGAGGTTGCGCGTCAGGAGCGCGTAGGTGTTGCTCTTGAGTTTGATTTCGAACTGCTCGCCGCCTGGTGTGCGAACGCCGTAGACGTCGCGGTCGCGGTCGAAGAAGGTCACGTATCCGGCGATGGTGTCGGAGATGGTTTTGACGAGTGTGTTGGTCATGGGATTCCTTTGATTCTTGCGGGTGTTTCAGTGCAAACGAACGTGGGCCGCAGCCGGTGCGTCCGCGTGTTTTTTCTGGCCTGTGACCGTGGGGGCACTACGATGCAGAGGGTGTGGATTGTTCGGCCATCTTGCGATGATGCAGGAGGTCAAGTGGATTCGGGAATATATAGAGCAGCGGAATGAGCACAAATATAAACTGCGAGAGTGAAGGATTAATGAAGGTGCTGATGATGGCAAATACGCACAGCACAGGCGCAATGAGGATGCGTCGCTCTACGTGTGAGACGACGGATGCAGGAAGCTCGGCCGATACGAGGCGACGTTTCTGCGTGGCGTGCCGCCATGTCAGCCAGAGGAAGATCCCGGCGACGATAAGGTTGAGTGCATAGGCGACCATCGAGGCCTGATCGGTCGTGTGGTGCGCCAGCAGGCCGGCGAAAAATGGCATCGTGGCGATGGCCAGCAGGAAGAAGTTGTTCAACCAGAGCAGCACGCGGTCATGGCGCTTGATGGCGAGGAACATGTTGTGGTGGCCAACCCAGAACATGCCGACGAGCATGAAGCTGATGATGTGACCGAGAAATGCCGGCAGCAGGGCGGGCAGGATTTCGAGCAGGCCGCCTTCGGGCAGGTGTTCAGGGACCTTCAGTTCGAGAACCAGCAGTGTAATTACGATGGCAAATACGCCATCGCTGAAAGCGTTGATGCGCTCGTTGCCAGGTACGCCGTGTGTTTTGTCGTGTGCACTCATGATTTCTTTTCTATTGTAACTACTCAGGCCATCCATGTTTTCCACGCGAAACGCGCTATTCCTTCCCCCGAAGGGGGAAGGAATAGCGCGTTTCGCAGGAAATACTGATTTAGGCCTGAGTAGTTACTTTCTATTTGAAATGGAAATGTGCTCTCCGGCCGGCGAGACCAGCACGCATGGAGAACTTTAGAGAAATGTTCAGGCTGCTGCGGCGTCGCGCGCGTACAGCATGTCGATGATCGTGCGTGCGAACTGATGGCAATGGCCGCCTGTGCGCGCGGTCACCAGGTCGCCGTCGACGACGACGTCCTGGTCGACGTAGATGGCGCCCATATTGCGCGCGTCGCCGAGCAGGTTGTTGTGGCACACCAGGCGCCGGCCGCGTACGAGTTCGGGCGCAGGGGAGGCCAGCCACAGCCCATGGCAGATGATGCCTTTGATGATCGTCGGCTCAGCAAAGGCGCGCTTCAGGAATTCGACGGCTGGCGGCAGCTTGTGAATGTCTTCGGTCCAGCGCAGCCGATCGGAGACGATGCCCGCCGGCACAATGACGGCCGAATAGGTGCGCAGCTCGTCGTCGCTCATGTTCTCGAAGCTGCGGTGGCACTCGAACGGATAGTGCTCCTCATGGCCCTTGAACGTGAGGTACTGCTGCCCCCATAGTCGGCTCATGAAATGCACTTCGATCTCTTCTTCAGGGAAGCGATGTTCATAGTAGAAAATTTCCTTCTCGTAGAAGTCACTCTCGAGAAGCACGGCCACTTTCTTTCCTGCTAGTTGTGTGGTCATAGATGCTCCCTTGTATAGCTACGCGTGCGGCTTGTGAGATGTGTCAGCGGCATCATCTCTAAGAGGAAATAAAAGTTTAGCACACCGACGTTTATGGGGTGCATTCGCGTCAAAAAAAGGGAATTTTGCGATGGCTGACGGTATACCCTTGTTGGAATTCTCGAATGACTGCATCGCCCACTCCTTTTAGGAGCGGGCGATGCAGTCATTCGCGGGTTCATGTAGTCGAGTTTAGACACTCCCGTATTGTTACGACGGTGATCGGACAATTACCCATTACTGTTCGGTGGAATCGCGGCGCGCGGCGCGAACTGCCGTCGCTACGAGAACCACGCTGATCAGGATCAGGGCTGCCAGTGCGCCGAAGCTCAGGGCGCCGGATGGCACTGCAGTGCGTGCGGCGAATGCTGCCAGTCCGACCACTGTTCCTCCGCCGGCGGCCAGCAGGGTGAGGCGTGCGCGTGTTCGTTCGACGTTCGCGCGAATGGCTATGTGCGCGAACGGGCGCAGCGCTCGCTCTGCGCGCATGGCGTCCCACGCTGCCAGCGCTGCGCCGGCCGCCGCCACCGCCGCGGCGCGGCCGCCGATTGCCGCCGTCACCAGCAGCGCCACGAAACCTGCGTCGATCAGGGCAGCACTGCCACGGCGCCAGGCGGTCAGCCACGCCAGGCCGATGCACACTGCCGCGGCTGCGCCGAATTCTGTGCCATTCACGAGGTGCGCCGCCGCCGCAAGTGCAGTTGCGGTCGCTGAGAGTGCGTAGATCACGCGTTCGCGGTTCATGCGATCCCTCCGATGCCGCCGCGTGCATGCAGCGCGGTCGGCTGCAGCGCCGTGCGCAGGATCGCATCCAGGGGCTGATCGACGTCCCAGTCAACCACTGCGACGCCATGGCGGCGCAGCTGCTGCACGTGCAGCGCGCGTTCGGCGAGCGCCACGCGCTGTGCGAGGGCGTCGATGCGGCCCTGCGCATTGGGTGCAGCTGCGAAGCGAATCGGGTCCGGGCTGATGATCAGCACGGCGTATCCGCGCAGCCGCATGCGAATCAGCGTGTCGACGTCGGCGCCGGGCAGCGGGCCGACGAACACGATCTGCGACTGCGGCGTGAACATGCGCGTGGGCAGGCTCTCCAGATTTTCGAAGACGAAATGATGGCCTGGCTCGGTGCGGCCGAGCGCGTTCAGGATGCGCAGGCGATGAGCGCGGCCGTAGCCGGGGAAGACGCTGGCCAGTCCGCCGCCGTAGATCAGCAGGCTGACGCGGTTGCCATCGTTGAGAAATGCCTCGGCCAGCGCTGCAGTTGCCTGCACGCTGCGTTCGAACAGTGAACCGCGCGGCGTGTGCAGCTCGGCCTGTATGCGCGCGTCGAGGATGAGGCCGACGTCGGCGATGCGCTCCTGTTCGTAGAGGTTGGTGAACACCGTCTGGTCGGCGCGGGCCTGTGCGCGTGCGAGCGAGCGCGCGGAGGCGCGCCAGTTGATGGCGCGCTGGCGATCGCCGGGCTGGTATTCGCGCAGAAAGAAGAAGTCGACGCCGGCGCCGGCCTGGCGAGCAGCGATCGGGCCAGCGAAGCCGCGGGTGCGGGGCGGCCGGATTTTGATCGGTCGCAGCGGGAGCGGCTTCGGTTCGGCGACGAGCGTGGCCGGCGCTTCAATTTCGTAGGTGCGGCGGTTGAGGCCGAACAGATCGTCGATGGTGACGAGGGCGCGTGTGAATTTGTATTCGCCGCGTGGCGCGCGCGCCAGGTATTCGAGCGCGTGGGTTTCGCCTGGTGCGATGGTGACGAGCGCGCGTGCGTGGCCTTCGTCGATCAGCATTCCGTTCGGCATGTCGTCTTCGATCGCCAGCGTGAGTGTTTCGGCGCCGGCGTTGGTGATGTCGAGGCGCACGGCGAGCGGTTCGTCGGCGGTTGTGCGTTCACGGCCGAGGGTGCGCTGTGCGGTCAGCTGGGGCGGGGCGGATCGGTGCGCCAGTCCGAGGGCGAGGTATGCGATGAGAGGCAGCGCCATGGCGATCGGTGCGGCGTTGAGCGTCGCTGCGCCGAACAGGAGCAGGGCGAAGATCAGGATGAACAGGATGCTGGACACCCGGAAAGGGTGTCCTCCGTGAAATGGCGTCATGAGCGCATCACCGGCACCGGCACGAACTGGAGCAGCTCAGCGATCACGCGATCGGCCGCCTGGGGCGACGACCACAGATCCGGCTGCAGGATGAAGCGATGGCTGAGGGCTGGTTTGACGAAACGTTTGACGTCGTCGGGCAGCACATAGTCGCGGCTCTGCATGGCCGCCCAGGCGCGCGCAAGTTTGAGCAGCGCCAGTGAGCCGCGCGGGCTGGCGCCGACGGCCACCTGGCGCTGCTGACGCGTGCGGGCCACGAGGTCGACCATGTAGCGTTCGATATCGCGGTCGACGTGCACATTTTCGACGGCGTCGCGCATGGCCAGCAGATCTTCGGCGCTGACGACGGGAACAAGTTCGAGCGACTCGCGGCGGCGTTCGCGGCGGCGGTGCAGGATTTCCTGTTCTTCGTCGGGGCTGGGATAGCCGATGGACAGCTTCATGATGAAGCGGTCGAGCTGCGCCTCGGGCAGCGGGAACGTGCCTTCGTATTCGATCGGGTTCTGCGTGGCGATGACGATGAACGGTTCGTGCAGCTTCATGGTCTCGCCTTCGAGTGTGACCTGATATTCCTGCATGGCTTCGAGCAGCGCCGACTGCGTGCGCGGCGAGGCGCGGTTGATTTCGTCCGCCAGGATGACATTGGCGAAGATCGGGCCGGGGCGGAGCACGAAATCGTTCCTGGCGCGGTCGAAGATATAGCCGCCGGTGATGTCGGCCGGCAGCAGGTCCGGCGTGAACTGGATGCGGCGAAACTTCATGCCCAGCGCTGTGGCAAAGCTGTTGGCGATCAGCGTCTTGGCGAGGCCGGGGTAATCCTCGAGCAGCACATGGCCGCCGCTGGTGAGGAAGGCGGCCATCATCATTTCGAGAGCGCTGCGCTTGCCGACGACGGCACGTTCGACTTCTGAGACGACTTTGGCGCTGATTTCGGCGACTGT
>CAXNFZ010000053.1:0-13424 GCA_964201495.1 Chloroflexota bacterium
TGGCGCTGACGATTTCACTCAATCCCCTGGCTTGAGACTCGTTCAAATTCGGCAGGTTTTCCTGCAAATTCATAGAAATGCGCGACAATTCTTTCTGCGCCCGGGTTTTTGTGTTTTGGTTTTTGTTCATACCCTGAATCATCTACGCAAATTCCCGGGCGTGTTTTCGTTTAGGGCAATGTCCCCTTATGAGCCCCTGTCCCCTCTCCCCCGGCGATTTCGCTTGCGTCTCGCCCGTGCCACGCTCAATGCAGCGTGCGAAATCCTGGCGGAGAGGGGCGGTCGAGCACCGCATGTGTCTGCGCTGACAAGCAATCGAGGTCCGCATCGACGCATCGCACACGTGAGCAGATGCCACGGAAAGATTCAAATCGAACGACAGCCGATCCCAACAAACCCGCGTCCTCCGCCCTCTTTGCGATCTCTGCTCCCAACATCGGATGCGCCCCAGCTTGCGTCGGGCGGAGCGTGGGGACTGCCGTCGACTGCCGTCAGCGTGCGGTGGTCGGCATGCGTTTCAGTGCGTGGCAGGCGATGGAGTCCGGGCAGGGCGTCGGCGCCGCCCGTGACGAGACATGCGTGCCTGCGTCGGTGAGCAGCGCGACGACGATGAGTGCGACGGCGGCAGCCGCTGCTGCAACGAGCAGGGTGCGGCCCGTGGTCGTGTTCATCCCTTCAGGCCGGTCGTGACGATGCCTTCGATGACGAAGCGCTGCGCGGCGAAATAGATCACGATGCACGGCAGCACGAACATGATCGTGGCGGCCATCTGGTAGGAGAGTTCGCCGCCGCCGCGGAAGTTGCGCAGGTAATTGATGCCGAGCGCAGCGGTGAACAAGTTCTTGTCGCTCAGGTAGAGCAGCGGCGTGAGGAAGTCGTTCCAGTTGGCGATGAACGAGAAGATGGCGATCGTGGCGATGGCGGGTTTGGCCAGCGGCAGGATGATTTGCCAGTAGATGCGGAATTCGTGTGCGCCGTCGACCTTGGCGGCTTCGTCGAGTTCGGTGTTGATGGTCATGAAGAACTGGCGCAGCAGGAAGACCGAGAAGGCCGGGCCGAAGAACGCCGGCAGCGTGAGCGGGCCGATCGTGTTGAACATATTCAGACCGCGCACCCAGAGCAGAAAGCTCGGGATCATGGTGACCGGGTAGGGGATCATCATGGTGGTGAGGAGCAGCATGAAGAGCAGATTGCGGCCGGGGAAGCGCAGGCGTGCGAAGCCGAAGGCGACGAACGAGGCTGACAGAATTTCGCCGATGAGGGCGATGCCGGTGATGACGATGCTGTTGCCGAGGAAGCGTGCGAATGGAATCAGTTCGAAGACGCGCACGTAGTTTTCGAAATGAAATTCGCTGGGCAGAAAGCGCGGCGGAAAAATCATGCCGGCGCCCTGCTCGCGCAGCGACGACGTGAGCGCCCAGAGGAACGGGAGCAGAAAAATCGTGCCGAGCGAAAAGAGCAGCGCGTAGGTCGGCAGCATGCGCAGGGCGCGCAGCAGCGGCGCGGCGGAGGAACGGGAGCGCGACATCATTTCTTGCCGAGTCCTTCGTAGTGCACCCAGAGGTCCGATGTGCGCAGCAGCAGGCCGGTGCAGATCAGGATGATCAGGAACAGGAACCATGCGAGAGCGGAGGCATAGCCCATTTCGAACCAGTTGAACGCGTTCTTGTACAGATAGAGCAGATAGAACAGGCTGGCGTTGGCCGGGCCGCCGCCGGTCATGATGTAGGAGACGGCGAACGTCTGGAACGTGCCGATGACGCCGGTGATGGCGGCGAAGAGCACGACGGGCGAGATCATGGGCAGCGTGATGTGCACGAAGCGGCGCCAGCCGACGGCGCCGTCGAGCGCGCCGGCTTCGTAGAGCGCGACGGGCACGCCCTGCAGCGCAGCGATAAAAATCACCACCGAGCTGCCGACGCCCCAGATGCTCATGAGCACGAACGCAGACAACGTGTAGTCCGGATCGCTGAGCCAGTTCGGGCCATCGACGCCGAAGACGGAAAGCACGTAGTTCAGGATTCCGAAGCGGGCGTTGAAAATCCAGGCGAAGACGATCGCGATGGCCACGCCGGAGATCAGCGACGGAACATAGAAGACGGTGCGAAAGAACCGCTGGCCGGGGACTTTTTGATTCAGGAGCATCGCCAGCCCGAGAGCGGCGACGAGCCCGAGAGGCACGCTGATCAGCGTGTACGTGCTGGTGACGCGCAGCGACAGATAGAACAGCTCGTCGCTGAACATGCGCACGTAGTTGGAGATGCCGACCCATGTCGGCATCTGGCCAGGTTTGTAATGTGTGAAGCTGAGGCCGAGCGAGGCGAGGATCGGCCCGGCGAGGAAGACGGCGAAGCCGATCAGCCAGGGGCTGATGAATATGTAGCCGATGACCGCCTCGCGTCGAGCGAGGCGGCCGGTTCGTGTGCGGACTGGAGCTGTCGCCATTACTTGCGCGCGAGTTCCTCGTTGACCTTCGGTTCGGCGGTGGCGAGGGCGTCGGCGACGCTCTTTTTGCCGATGAAGGCAAGGTCGAGCTCCGCCTGGATCAGGCCCTGGATCTTGTCGAATTTGGCGCCGGCGCCGGGGATGCGGAGCGCGCCGGGCTTCGAGACGAGCTCTGGTATCGCGGTGTAGCCGAGCTGCTCGTGATCGGGGCCCTTGAAAGTGGGCATGAGCGACTTGAGCGGCGGGACGTAGGGCGTGACGCTGTCGATGGGGCGCTGCAGCACGAACTCGCGCGCGTAGTCCCATGCGGCCTGCGGCATTTTCGACTGCGCACTGATCGACCAGCAGCCGAGGTGCATGTACCACGTGCGGCCGCCGCTGTTCGACTTCGGCGCGAGCACGGCCTTCCAGTTGGCGCCCTTGGTTTCCTTGAGTTCACCGAGGTCCCAGTAGTTGCCGAGGCGCAGCGAGATCTGGCCGCTGGCGAAAGCTTTGGCCATGCTGCCGAGTGCCTGAGCGTCGGCCTGATTCGGCGCGATTTTGTCGACATTGACCATGTCGTACCAGAACTGGATGGCCTCGGCCGCCTTCGGGTCGTTGAAGGCCGCCCTGGTGTCGTCGGCGTTGAAGACTTCGGCGCCGTTCGACCAGATCATGTGCTGCCACGGCACGAACCAGTTTTCGAAATTGACGCCGTAGCGTTCGACTTTGTCACCTGTGCCCTTGTGCAGTTTGAGTGCGGCTTCGCGCACGTTGTTCCAGGTCCAGTCGGGCGTGGGGGCGTCGAGGCCGGCTTCCTTGAAATGATCGACGTTATAGAAGAGCGAGACCGGGCCGGGCATGAAGCCGTAAATGAACGCGTAGTTCTTGCCCTGATAGCTCTGAGCGGGGACGACGGCGGGGACGATGTCATCGGCCTTGACCTTGGAATCGGTCTTGAGCAGATCGTCCATGGCGAGCAGTGCGCCGTTGGCAGCGTAGGGCTGCACGTAGCCTTCCCACATGTCGAACACGTCGGGCATGTCGTTGGCGGCGAGCAGCGTCTGCAGCTTTTCGAAATAGTTCATGCCGGCTGGAGGAGCTTCGGCGATGATCTTGATGCCGGGGTTGGCGGCTTCGAAGTCGGCGTTGAACTTATTGCGCAGCGGCTCTTCGGCCGGGGTGGCGCAGCAGACGAGCACGCGAATCGAGCCGGTCGCTGCGGCGGGTGCGGAGGTGGGAGCGGCTTCGGCGTTGCCGCTGGCTTCTGCGGGGGCAGCGGCAGGCGTAGCAGGGGCGGCGCCACAGGCGGCCAGCGCTGCGCCGGCGCCGCCGACGCCGATGAGCTTGAGCAGAGTGCGTCGGCTGATGCTGTGTGAATGGGGAGTTCGAGTTGACATGTTTCTCCTGGTGAATATTCAGCAACGCTGCAGAGAATCGCGATCTTCGATCGGAGTCTGGGTGCCGCAGCTTACGAAAATATACGCGAGTTCAGTTGCGCAGCGAGACCTGATAGGCCGGGCCCATGCCGAGGACCTGCATCTTCGCCGGGTCGCCGGACTGTTCGGCCCAGTCGAGCAGTTTCTGAGACGGTTCGTAACCCGGCCAGATTTTCATCCAGTGGTGGCCGTAGTTGTAGATCAGCACGCGGCGGGGCGAGTCGCTGTCGTTGTTGACGGCGGCGTGATAGACACGGCCATTGAACAGGTAGGCGGTGCCGGCCTTGCCGCTCATCTGAACTGCGCCGGGCATGTCCTTGGGGCGAGCGACCTTGGGAAATTCGAAGCCTATCGGGAAGCGATGCGAGCCGGGGACCATCGCGGTGCCGCCGCTGTCGGCGTTGACGTCGGTGAGCAGGAAGAAGACCTTGACCATCATGACCGACAGCGGGTGATAGACGCCGGCGAGTCCGACGTCATGGTGCCAGTCTGCGTGTGTGTGCGGGGTATGCGGCGGCGTGATGTAGTAACTGTTGTCGATCATCGAGACGTCATTGCCGATGATTTCGCGCACGACCGGAAAGATTTTCGGATGCCAGAGCAGGTCGCGCATTTTTTCGCCGTATTCGATCGGGCTGCGCAGTTCCCAGAGCGAATTGTTCTTATAGCCGGGCAGGTCCGGGTTTTTCTCCCAGAGCGCCTCGGCGGCGGAGGTTTCCGTCTGCAGCTGGGCGAGTTCGTCTGCATTGAGGGCATTTTCAATGGTGAGAAACCCATTCGATTCGAAAGTGATGCGTTGTGCATCCGTCATAGCGTTGGGCATGTCATTTTCCTGTGCGCGCCGATTGTGAGAGGGCAGAGAAACGTCGATGAGGGATGCGGCGCAGACTAAGGTAGTGTAGCGAAGTAGCGAAAGTGTGCAAGGGGAGGGGAAGGGGAGGGGAAGGGGAGAGGGAAGGGGAAGGGGAGAGGGAAGAGGGAAGAGGGGAGAGATGGCGGAGCTCGCCGAATTTCTTGCGGAGGCGCGGGAGGATTTCAGATTTTCGATTTCAGATTTCTGAAATCCGCGCACTTCGCTATCTTCGTGTACCTCTTCGTTCGTAGGTCGCCCGCCGCCGAATTTGTCTCCCGCAACTTGATAGTCGCCCGGGGCTGGCGCGCCTTCGGCGCTGCGCCCCGGGCTGGGCTGCGGCCGCCTCTTCGAGGCTGCGGGCCGATTCCCCGCGGCGGACCGCGCCTCCGGCGCTCATGCTGGACGAAAATGCGCCGGAGGCGGGCCGCTTCCCCAGCCTGGACCATCGCCCCGGGTGCCGGAGGCGCGTGACGCAGCGGTTCGCGGATGAGATCAAGCGTGAAAATCCCGCATGGGAATGCCCATGCTGCGCATCGTACTGACGATCGGCAGGCAGATTCCCTGGGAATTGCCGATGCGGATCAGGCGGGTCATCGCGATGTTCTGCGTGAGTGGCTACATTGTAATTACTGAGCGCTAGAACAGCCCGTCAACAAAAGCACGCGCGTCGAAGCGCTCGAGGTCGCTGATCTTTTCGCCGGTGCCGATGTAATGAATCGGGATGCCGAGTTCGCTGGTGATGGCGAAGGCGACGCCGCCCTTGGGCGTGCCGTCGAGTTTGGTGAGGATGGCGCCGGTGACGCCGACGGCAGCGGCGAAGCCTTTGGCCTGGGCGATGGCGTTCTGGCCGTTGGCAGCGTCGACGACGAGCAGGGTCTGATGCGGTGCGCCGTGCACGTTGCGCTGAAGCACGTTGCGAATCTTCTCGAGCTCCTTCATCAGGTTGTGCTTGGTATGCAGTCGGCCGGCGGTGTCGACGATGAGCAGGTCGCTTTTGCGCGCGAATGCGGCCTGAATTGCGTTGAAGACGACCGCGCCGGGGTCGCTGTTCATTTCGCCGGCAATGACGTCGATGCCGGCGCGTTCGCCCCAGATTTGCAGCTGGTCGATGGCGGCGGCGCGGAAGGTGTCGCCGGCGGCGAGCAGGACCTTGCGGCCTTTCTCTGCATACAGGCGGCTGAGCTTGGCGATGCTGGTGGTCTTGCCGGCGCCGTTGACGCCGATGATGAGCATGACTTCCAGCATGCGCGTGGCGCGGTAATCGATCGGCGCCGGCGCGCCGGCGGGTTCCAGCAGGCGGACGAGTTCCTCTTTAAGAGCGGTGCGCAGCGCGTCGGCTTTGAGAAGCGATTCCGCCTTGGCGCGTGAGCGCAGGCGCGTAAGCAGCTTCTCCGTCGTCGCCGCACCGACATCTGCCTGCAGCAGCAGCGCCTCGAGTTCGTCCCAGGTGTCAGGGGTAATGTCGGCCTGACCGAGCAGGGACTGCACTCTGCTGAAGATAGAAGTGCGAGTGCGAGCGAGCGTTTCACGCAGCGATGCCATGCAGGGATTATAGGGAAGCGGAGAGGGACGGTTGACAGGTGTCATGTGCACGGAATCAATGGCATGACAAATGGATGGGTGGAAATTGACCGTCTGCACGTGGATTTTGAGAGCGGGCGGCGTAGCATGGAACGCTATGAAAAAACGCACGGTCGTTCTGCTGGCGCCGGTAGTTCTATTCGGTGCGCTGCAGCTGATCCCGGTTTCCCGATCGAATCCGCCCGTAGTGACGCCGATGAAATGGGACTCCGACGAAACGAAGGCGCTGGCGGATCGCGCCTGCATGGACTGTCACAGCAACCAGACCCGGTGGCCGTGGTACTCGTACGTGGCGCCGGTGTCGTTGTTCGTAGTGCATCACGTCGAGGATGGGCGCAGCAAACTGAACTTCGACGACCTGAATGCGGTGCGTGAAGGTCGGTCCGAATGGGTGCGTGAGGCGCGCGCGCAGGAGGGCGGCGAAGCGAATGAAGCCGGCGAGGCTGCTGCTTCCGGCGACGGTAGTTCGCGCGTGGAGAAGATCATGCACGAAATCGAGGAGAACATCGAAGAGGGTGAAATGCCGCTCGAGAGCTATTACCCGATGCACCCGGCGGCGCGCCTGACCGAGGAAGAAAAGGCGAAGCTGATCCAGGGTCTGCACAAATCGATTGCTGCGACGCTGGGGAAGTAGGAGATTTCGGATTTCAGATTTCAGATTGCGCACTTTCCCCAATCATTTCCATGAAAAAAATAATTACGACACTGTCCGTTGTCTCGATCGGCATGCTGCTGATGGCGGCATGTTCATCGATTCAGCTGCCGGGGGTGGGCGGCGGCCGCAACAGCACCACGAACGGAGTGACTGCGTCGGCTGAGCGGGTGACTGCGGAGCAGGGGGTGCTCGAGCGTCTGGTGATCGGCACCGGCAGCATTGTGGCGCGCAGCACGAGCGACGTTTCCTTTATCAAGGGCGGCCTGATCCAGGCCTTCAACGTAAGTGAGGGCGCGATCGTTAAAAAGGGCGACGT
This sequence comes from Chloroflexota bacterium, assembly GCA_964201495.1. Classification (GTDB taxonomy): domain Bacteria; phylum Chloroflexota; class Anaerolineae; order J036; family Brachytrichaceae; genus CANJQH01. The sequence continues at coordinate 7,269 of CAXNFZ010000053.1, forward strand.
GCTGGCGCAGCTCGACACCGACGATCTTCAAGCTGCCGTGGACAGTGCTTGGACCAATTACCTGAGCGCGCGCATTTCATACAGCCAGACCCTGCGGGGGCCGACGGAGCTGGAAGTGGCGGCGGCGCAGGCGCAGCTGGTGAGTGCGCAGGCGTCGCATGCAGCGCTGTCGGCGGGTCCGACGGAAGAAGACCTGCGCGCGGCGCAGGCGGATCTGGCGAATTCGGAAGCGGCGCTGAAGCAGGCGCAGGCGGCGTACGACCGGCGCGCCGGCCGTGATCCGGGCGTCGGAGCGTCGAGCGAGGCGCTGTCGCTGGAGCAGGCGACGAACAACTACGCGAAGGCAAAGGCGACGTACGACGCGAAGTTCGCCAAGCCGACGAATGCGCAGTTCGCCAGTGCAGCGGCGCAGATTGCCTCGGCGCGCAAGGCGCTCGAGGCGCTGACTCCGGATGAATATGCGAGTGAGCTCGCGAAAATCAAAATGGACCAGGCGCATGCGGCGTGGAAGCAGGCTGCGGCCGATGTCGCTGATGCGACTTTGACGGCGCCGATCGACGGCCTGGTGGTGGCGGTGAATGTCGCCGCCGGAGAATTCGTCAATTCCGGCGCCAAGGCGATGCAGATCGCGGACTTCGGTGAGCCGCTGTTCGAGGTTTCGCTCGACGAGGCGGACCTGCAGGCGGTGCAGGTCGGACAGGAAGCACGCGTGCGGTTGCAGGCCTATATCGACCAGAGCATCAAAGCAGTCGTTGATTCGATCGCGGTGGTGGGTACGAGCAGCAACAACATCGTGACGTATAAGGTGAAGCTGCGCATCCCGCGCACAGAGGGGCAGCCGAATATTCTGTTGAACATGAGCGGCACGAGCGAAATTGTGGCCGGCCGGATCGATGACGCCGTGATGATCCCGACTGCGGCGCTGATCGTGGATACCACCAGCAAGACCTACGCCGTATTCAAAGTGAACGGCGCCGAGACACAGCGCACGATCGTCGAGATCGGCGAGCGCTCCGGTGAGAAAACGCAGATCTTGAAAGGCGTGGCCGTGGGCGATGTGCTGGCGGTGCCTTCCGTGGCGACGCAGAGCGTGAGCGGCGGTCCTCCGCCGCCGGCGCAGTAGACGAGCGTGGTGAATATGCTTGAGCTTAAGAAGGTCACCAAGACATACGAGATGGGCGACCAGATCGTGCACGCGCTCGACGGTGTGGATCTGACGATCGAAGACGGCGAATTCATAGCGATCATCGGTCCGAGCGGCAGCGGCAAGAGCACGTTGATGAACGTGATCGGCTGCCTGGATGCACCGAGTGAGGGACAGTATATTTTGAACGGCAAAGATGTGAGCCGGCTGCGCTCGCGTGATCTTGCGGATGCGCGCAACCGCAACATCGGGTTCGTGTTTCAGCGCTTCAATTTGCTTGGGCGCATGAGTGCACTGCGCAATGTGGAGATGCCGGCGCGCTACGCCGGCATGCCGGCGAAGGAACGCCGGCGGCGTGCGGAAGAAATGCTCAGTCTGGTCGGGCTGAGCCAGCGCATGAACCACAAGCCGACGGAGTTGTCGGGCGGCCAGCAGCAGCGCGTCGCGATCGCGCGCGCGCTGGTGAATCAGCCGACGATATTGCTTGCGGACGAACCGACCGGCGCGCTGGACACGCGCACCGGCCGCGAGATCATGGGGTTGTTCGAGCGGCTGCACCGTGAGCGTGGCATTACGATCATCCTCGTCACGCACGAGGCCGAGGTGGCCGAGTATGCGCATCGCGTGATCAGCATTCGCGATGGCCGCATCGAGAGCGACGTACGGCAGGGGCCGCGACGCAGTGCGTTGACGGAAACGCCGGAAGCGATGGAGCCGCAGAATCAGCCGGCGCTGAAAAAATCACAGATCGAGCGCCTGCCGCCGCCGTCGTGGTTGCGGGTGGCGCAGTTCGGCGGCATTGCAGCGGCGGCGTCACTGGCCGTGAATGCGGTGGCGCGCTTCGCTGCGACGTCGGCACTCGGACTGAACGGACAGGGCAGCCTGGCGTGGGTAAACGTGCTCGGCTTCACGGCAGCGGCAGTGGCGTTGGCGACGCTGGCGTTCGGCCTGATTTCACGGCGGGCGGCGAACGTGCGCAAGGCCTTTACGACCGTTGCGATTCTGGCGCTGCTGCTTTCGTTCGTTCCGAATGTGCTGGCGGTGACCGGCATGTGGTCAATGGGAGCGTCGACTGGTCGGACCCGTTCTGCAGGTGCGAACGCGACGAGTGCCGCCGACGACACGACCACACGGCGCAGCGCTGCGACGTGGACGGCGCGGCTGCCGATGCAGGGTGTGCTGGTGCTGATGCATCTGGCGACCTGCGGCATCACGACGACGGCGCTGCTGGGTGCACTCAAGCCGCCGCGTCGGCGTACGGCTGCTGCGGCGCAAACTGAACCTGGCGCGACCGCCGTCAGAAAATCTGAAAAGGAGCAGCCATGACCATTCTGGAGACGATTCGCACTGCGCTGGAGAGCCTGGCGGAAAATAAATTGCGCACCCTGTTGACCATGCTGGGCGTGATCATCGGTGTGATGTCGGTGGTGACGCTGCTTGCGGTCGGGAGCGGTGTGTCGACGTACATCAGCGGCCAGTTCAGTTCACTGGGCGCCAAGCAGATCACGATCAGCGCGGAGAATCGCGTGGCGAACGCGCGGCTGACGATCGACGACTACGAGGCGCTGGGGGATCGCATGCGCGCGCCGGACCTGGTGCGCGTGGTTCCGGTGGTGAACGGCAACCTGCGCGTGAGCGCCGGGTTGAACAACCGTAGCACCTCGATCATCGGCACGAACAACGATTATTTTCAGCTGCGCAATTCCACGTTGAAGGATGGGCGCTTCTTCGAGGACCGTGAACTGGTCGGGCGGGTGCGCGTGGCGGTGCTGGGGGGTGCGATCGCGGCGACGCTGTTTCCGGACGGCGGCGCCGTAGGCGGCACCATCCTCGTCGACACGGTGCCGTTTAAAGTCATCGGTGTGCTGGTGACGCAGGGCGGATTCGGCCCGCAGACCGGCGACGACAACGTGCATGTTCCGCTGACCGTCGCGCAGGAGAAGCTGTTCGTGAAGCGCACGGGCGGCAGCAAAGGGTTGTCGCAGATTTACGCGGAGCTGAGCAGCGCGGAAAAGAGCACAGTGGCGACAGAGCAGATCACGAAAATTCTGCGCACGGAGCACAAGCTGCTGGCGGGGCAGAGCGATGACTTCCGCATTTTTAATCAGGCGCAGATTGCTGAATCGTTGAACTCTGTGGTGTCGGCGCTGACGGCTTTTCTGGCGTCGATTGCGGCGATCTCGCTGCTGGTGGGTGGCATCGGCATCATGAACATCATGCTGGTGAGTGTGACGGAGCGCACGCGTGAGATCGGAGTGCGCAAGGCCATCGGCGCGCGCGACGGGAACATTCGCTTTCAGTTTTTGATCGAGGCGCTGGTGGTGACATCGCTGGCGGGCGTCATCGGAATTCTGGCAGGAGCGGGGCTGGCGGCGTTGATCGGCCTGTTCCAGACGCAATTCAAGCCGGTGGTGCAGGCGTCGTCGGTGGTGATTTCTCTGAGTGTGTCCGTGGCGGTGGGTGTAGTCTTCGGGCTCTATCCAGCGTGGCGAGCGAGTCGTTTGCAGCCGGTGGAAGCGTTGCGGTACGAATAGACACATGAATGAAATTCTGCGGCTGCTGCGGCTGAGCCTGATCCTGCGTGTGGCCGCGGGGTTGTTCGGTGCGTCTGTATTCTTGTTTAACACCAGCGATGTGCGTGTGGTGGTTTTCAACGCCATCGCTGTGTTGCCGACGCTGCTGGTGCTGGCGGCGACGTTCTACGTTGCGAGGCGTGGCCCGATCGGCATGCGCGAAATGCGAGTGCTGCTGGTGGCATCGATCATCGCGCTGGCATTCGAGGCGATGCTTGGCGCGCTCTACTTTCGTGCGAACTTTGCGGAGGTGTATTCGGAAGTGCGTCGCAATCCGTCAGAAATGGAGACCGTGTCTCCGGATGGCGACCTGCGGCGGCTCGTGCGTGGACCTTTGTATGTGCCGTCGTATTTCAGCCTGATCCTTGCGGTGCTGGGAACATGGATGTCGCAGCAGGGATGGTATCGCTGGGCTTTGGTGGCGATCGTGGCCAACGTGTGTGCGATGGGGGCAGTCGAGCTGCTGGAGCTGGTCGACGGTATCGGCATGCGGCTGCCGTGGGGACCGTGGCTTGGCCAGTCGTTCGTGCTTTTGCTGATGTGCTACTTTGTGGGATCGCTGGCGGATCTGGAGCGGCGGCGGCGTGCGGAGATCGAGGCGGCGAATCAGCGGCTCGCGGAGCAGGCGGGTGTGCGTGAGCGACTGGCAGCCAGCCGGGAGCGCGTGCGGCTGGCGCGCGACCTGCACGATACGCTGGCGCATTCGTTGGCTGGCGTAGCGCTGCAGCTGGATGCGATCAGTGCGCTTGCTTCGGCGAATGAAAATGTGCAGCCGGAAATCGTGCGTGCGCGTGATGCGGTGCGGCGCGGACTGAGCGAGACGCGCGCGGCGATCAACGATCTGCGGGCGACGTCGGTTGAGGACCTGGGCCTTGCCGCTGCACTGCGCCGTCACGTGGAGTTGCTGGTGCCGACGGCGCGGGCGCAGATTCATCTCGATGTGCGCAGCGATGCGGCGGCGTTCGAGACGCTCAGTGTCGACGTCGCCGACGCACTTTTTCGCATCGCGCAGGAAGCGCTGCACAATGCCGACAGGCATTCCAATGCAAACGTGGTTCACGTTGTGCTCGAACATCGAGACCGCAGGATTCTGCTTCGGGTCGAAGATGACGGTGCGGGCTTCGATATGAACGAAGTGCATACCGGTCGCTTCGGCATGCGCGGCATGCGTGAACGTGCAGAGATGATCGGTGCGCGTCTGCGGATCGACAGCATGCTCGGACATGGGACGCGGGTGACGGTCGAATTTGTGGAAGGGAGCCGCGCCCTGGACCGCGTCACGTAAGACAAGTCGAATGGCATGGATGATCGGCGTGGGATGCATTCGCCAAAAGGGGCAAATGCATTTCTCACGCGAAGCCGCAAAGAACGCGAAGAGGTCTGAATTCCGTCGCTGAAGAAACTTCCTCAAGCGAAGGCGCGTAAAAGGTAACTACTCAGGCCTAAATCAGTATTTCCCGCGTTTCGCGTTGGAAAAATGGATGGCCTGAGTAGTTACCGGAAAAGCCATCACAAATTTTTCTTCGCGTTCTTCGCGTTCTTTGCGTTCTTTGCGTTCTTCGCGTGAGGAATATCTGCTGTCGAAATTCGCTTCAAACTACGAATGCATCCACGCGACCTGTTATCGTGCAGCAATTCGGAGATTGAGAAATACGCAGATGATCAGATGGGGATCCGTGTTTTGCGGCGGGGAGTGGGCGACTGACTGAGCAGCGGCCCGAGCCTTGCGGGGAGAGAGATTGTGACTATGGAAAAGATACGTGTGTTGATCGTGGACGACCAGGACATCGTGCGGCAGGGATTGAAAATCATCGTTGAGCACCAGCCGGATATGACCGTGGTCGCTCAGGCGGTCGATGGTGAAGAAGCGGTGCGACTGGCGCAGACATTGAAGCCGGACGTCGTCCTGATGGACATCAAGATGCCGCGTCTGAGCGGCATCGAGGCGACGCGACGGATTACGCAGACCTTGCCCGAGGTGCAGGTGATTATTTTGACGACCTATGACACGGACGATCTGGTGTTCGAGGGCATCCGTGCAGGAGCGCAGGGATTTCTGCTGAAGGACGCGGGCAGCGATGCGATCCTCGAGGCTGTGCGGGCGGTGCATCGCGGCGAGTCGCAGCTCGATCCGCAGATTGCGCGCAAGGTGATGAACGAGTTTCGCCGCGTTGTGGCGCCTGCCGAGCCGGCGCCGGCGGATGACGGCGTGTATGAGGCGCTGAGTGAGCGCGAGACCGAAGTGCTCGGCCTGCTGGCGCGCGGCATGAACAGCAAGGAGATTGCCGGGACACTGTTTTTGAGCGACGGCACCGTGCGCAACTATGTCAGCAGCATTCTGAGCAAGCTGCATGCGAATGATCGCACGCAGGCGGTGATCAAGGCCGCGCGGCGTGGCATGGTGAAGTTGGGGAGTGGCTAAACTCGACTACATGAACC
>CAXNFZ010000054.1:0-13120 GCA_964201495.1 Chloroflexota bacterium
ATCGCGCAGTTCACATGCGCGCGCGGCTCGATCGCCTGCAGCGCTGCAGCAAGGCCGCGTAGTTTATCGCCGTGTGCCGCCAGCTTGTCGTTGTCGAAATCGCGCAGGATAAATTCGATTTCCGCGCGTGCCGTACTTCCATGCACAGCTGCCGGGTGAATAAATCCGTCGCGCCCATCGGTCGTCTCCGGGCTGATTCCCTCGCGCGGCAGCATCGCCAGAAATTTCCCAGCCAGATGTGCAGCGTTCACCATGCCGTAGCGTCGCGCCGTGCCAGGATGAGTCGATACACCTTCGATCGTCACCACCGCATGGTCCGCCGAAAATGTCTCCCAGTTCACTTCACCCGGGAATTCACCATCGAACGTATACGCATAGCGCGCGCCAAGCCGCTTCAAATCCAGATGCGCCACGCCGCGGCCGACTTCCTCGTCCGGCGTGAAACACACGCGAATCGTGCCGTGCGGAATTTCTGGATGCGCCAGCAAATGCTCAACGAGCCCCATGCAGATCGCCACGCCGGCTTTGTCGTCGGCGCCAAGCAGGGTCGTTCCGCTCGCAGTCACGATGTCCTTGTTGATCGCGCGCGCCAGCCATTCATCTACGGCAGGATCGAGCACCTGACGCGTGTCGTCAGGAAGCGCGATCCTGCCGCCGGCGTAACTGTGATGCACGATCGGCTTCACGTTTTCACCAGAAAAATCCGGCGCAGTGTCGACGTGCGCAAGAAATGCCACCACAGGCACGTCATGCGCGACGGTCGCAGGCACAGTCGCCATGACGTAGCCGAATTCGTCTATGGTCACGTCAGAAGCGCCGAGCTTCGCCAGTTCGTCACGCAGCATGCGCAGCAGATCAAGCTGGCGCGCCGTCGTCGGCGCAGTCGTCGAATGCGAATCACTGGTCGTGTGCACGCGCACATAGCGCAGCAGTCGGTCGAGGAGGGGTTCGGACATGCCACGAATTTTAGCGGCCCGTTTGGTCGGCCGGTCGAGGGGCTGCATTCGCCAAACGGGGCGAATTTCGACAGCAGATTTTCCTCACGCGAAGGCGCGAAGAACGCGAAGGAAAAAGCTTGTGATGGCTTTTCCGTGCCTTCGCTTGAGAAAGTTCCTTCGGCGACGGAATTCAGACCTCTTTGTGTTCTTCGCGTTCTTCGCGTTCTTCGCGTTCTTCGCGTTCTTCGCGTGATATATATATCCGCCCCTTTTGGCGAATGCACCTGGTCGAGGTGAGTACACGCCGTTGGGGGCAGAGATCGCGGAGGGAGCGGAACGCGCGGGTTTTTCTCGGGAATCGGCTATCCCTCTCCCCTCTCCCCTCTCCCCCACACACTAGCGCTCCCTCTTGTTCTCTGTCATGATGCGCACATCATGGCTTCTCGCACTCAATTCCTGCCCCGCAGCACACCCGAAGCGCGTGGGATTCGTTCCTCTGCCGTTCACGAATTCATCCGGCGTGCCGACGCCGCGATCGATCATCTGCACAGCTTCATGCTGCTGCGCGGCGGCGCCGTCGTCGCCGAAAGCTGGTGGGCGCCCTACACCGCCGAACACCCGCACGTGCTGTTTTCACTCAGCAAGAGCTTCACCTCGACGGCAGTCGGCTTCGCAGTGCACGAAGGCCTGCTCAACGTGGACGACCGCGTGGTTTCATTTTTCCCGGAATCGCTGCCGGCACAGGTCTCCGAAAACCTCGCTTCCATGCGCGTGCGTGATCTGCTCGCCATGGCCACAGGCAACGAGCTCGATACGCTCGATGCACTTTTCCAGGACCCGGACGGCGACTGGGCGCGCGCCTTTCTCGCGCGTCCGGTCGAACGCACACCCGGCACACATTTTGTATACAACAGCGGCGCCACGTACATGCTCTCGGCAATCGTGCAGCGTCTAACCGGCATGCGCATCAGCGAATATCTCAAGCCGCGCCTGTTCGAACCACTCGATATCGCGAATCCAGTCTGGGACCACGACCCGCGCGGCATCGACGTGGGCGGCTGGGGTCTGAACATCACGACCGAGGACATCGCCCATTTCGGCCAGCTGTATCTGCAGGGCGGCGTCTGGAATCAACAGCAGGTCATTCCCAGCGAATGGGTGACCGAAGCGACGCGCGTGCACAGCGACAATTCGAAAAATGAAAACATCGACTGGGCGCAGGGATACGGCTACCAGTTCTGGCGCTGCCGTCACAATGCGTATCGCGGCGATGGCGCGTTCGGCCAGTACTGCATCGTGATGCCCGATCAGGATGTGGTCATCGCCATCACCTCCGGCCTCGGCGACATGCAGCAGGTGCTGAACCTGATCTGGGAAACGCTGCTGCCGGCGTTCGGCCCGGCGCCGCTCACCAAAGATCCGACTGCGCACGCCGCATTGCAGCACTTGTCGCAGTCGCTGCAGATGCCGCGACCGCCGGGCGCATCCGCGTCACCGCTCGCCGCGTCCGTCGCCGACAAGCGCTATCGGCTTGCCCCGAGCCCATTCCCGGCCGAACTGCTGTCCGTCGAATTCCAGCGCAACATGAATTCCGTGCCGATCAGCGCAGTCGAAGGGCTGCACCGTCCGGCCAGCGGCGCGCAAATCGAACTCGCCGGCGACGGCGTCGTGCTGCACCTGCACACCGCGCGCGGCGCCGACAGCATCGCCGCCGGATTCTCCGGCTGGCGCGAGTCGCGCATCGCCTTCACGACGGACCGATCGGTGCTCTGCTCGTCCGCCGCCGCATGGTCGGACGAACGCACCTTGCAGATCACGTCGTGCCTGGTCGAAACGCCGTTCGTGCGCACGCACACGCTGCGCTTCAGCGCCGACGGCGCGCAGGTCGAACTCGAGACAAAGCTGAACTACGCCTTCGGGCCGAACGAGCCGACGCGCGTGGCTGGATCTGCAGAAGCGTAACGACTCACGCACCGACGGCCAGCAGCGGGTCGCCGGCATTCATGGCGAGCGTGGTCACGAGAAACATGACCACGCCGTCGTGCGGCGCCACGGCCTGCTGCACTGGCCGCCCGAGAAAATCCGCCACATGGCCGAGGTCCTGTCCTGCACGTACGACGTCGCCGACTTTGCAGGCCGGGTGAAAAAGACCGTCGTGTTCGGAGCGCAGCCAGCCGAACTTTTCGAAAATACGCGCAGGCTGCGCGAGCGACGGCGCGTCGAGCATGCCGAGATGCGCGGCCGAACTCTGCAGCCCGGCGAGCATGCGCAAAACTTCGTCCTCACTCCACACGCCCTGCCCGCCGATTTCGGCCAGCACCGCCGGCACGCCGGAGTCAGACGCGGCTGACACAGTCGAACCCTTTACTTCGGAGACGACCACTTCGGCGATGCCGAACGATTCCGCCAGCGCGACCGAGCGCGCGTCGAGCGCGGCGTCGCCCGTGCGCTTGACGATGCTGAACGGCACGAGCGCCTCGTTCAGATCGCCGCCGTGCAGGTCAATATACGCATCCCCGCGGCGAATCAGCTTTTCGAAAATCCATGCCGCCAGCGCCTCGGCAAACGTGCCGTCGACGCTGCCGGGGAAACAGCGATTCAGATTCTTCATGTCCGGCGGCGCGATGTACGTCGCACGTTTGGCGTACGCCGTCATGCTGCAGATCGGCGCCACGATCAGCTGGCCGCGCAGATGCACCGGGTCGACGCCGAGCACAAAGCGATACGCCGCTTCGATGCCGACGTACTCACTGCCATGAATGCCGGCGGTGACGATGAGCGTCGGTCCGTCATGCGCACCGTTCACCAGAAACAGCGGCATGCGAGTGTCCGTGCCGGCGAGATTCAGCGACAGCACCTCGGCGACACGCGCGCCAGGCCCCGCAGACAGGTGTTCGAACGATAGTTCCGATGTTGATTTCATGAATGCTTGTTGCCCATCGATCACGCGATCTCTGCATCGATTGCCACGTGTGTTACGACTGCGCGGCAGCCCGCACAGATTGCGGCGTGGTCGCGCCGCGCGCAGCCACCTGAAAGCCCATGAACAGAATAAGCAGGCCGAGGAAGATGCCAAGATATTTCAGCACCGAGCCCCACTCGCTCAACCCGGGCGTTGTCTCGGCCAGCTTGATGATCGTGCCGCCCAGCGCGGGCAGAATTCCCCCGACGGCGATGAGCGTGTTGCCCAGCACGCGATGCGGAAGCACCTGCTTGCGCGCAAACAACAAGCCGGAATAGATCGCTCCGCCCGCCAGCAGCAGAGTGCCGTAGATATTCGTCACCGGCGGAAGAATCCGACGCACGGCCGACTGCGGAAGAATCTGTCGGTAACTTTCCGTGAGAAATGCTCCGAGGTCATCGCCCGGCATAAATTTCGTCGCATCAAGCGGCACGCTGAGCATCCACACCAGGCTGGCGAACGCCACTACGCCGACGGTGATCGAGGCGATCGTCGCGATATACGGCTTGCGCACCAGCAGATGCAGCGTACCCTGCCCAAGCACTGCCGCAACCATGATCGCGCCCGACCAGTACCACAGCCGAAACGCAATCTCATTCCATCCAAACGCCAGCACCGTCTCCGTTGCGCCAGCGATGAAGTACAGCAGCAGCCCCAGCCCCCACATCAGGTTGTGCGCACCGCCGCGCTGAAAATAGCGCGACAACACCGTCCACGCGAACACAGCAGCGACCAGCGTGGTCGCCAGGCCGATGAAAAATGAAAACCCCATAGCAGTGTGACAGATATTACAGCGCCTGCATTACGGTAGCCAGAATCACCAGCAGCACAACGATTGCGAGCATGACCGCCAGAGCAGTCAGCGCGCTGGTCATCTGCAGTGCAGGCATGGAGGTCGTGTCGGAACGGCGCACAGCCAGCGCTGGGGCAGCGGCGGGCTTGCGCGTAAAAATCCAGATGAGAAAGGTGCCGATCGCTGCGATCGGGGCGAATCCCAGCATCATCAGAAAGCGATCGTCGGCCGACGAGCCGGCCAGCACGAACGGCGCCACCAGCCCACCGACCACGAACAGCACGCCGAATCCGATGCCCGCCACGCGGCGCGAAGCCGAGGCAGGCGCCCCTGAGCCGACGGACGCGCGGCGGCGCTTCTCTGCAGCCGGGTCGACGACACGGGCTGCACTGACTGCACCGGCCGACTTCGGCGCAGGCTCCGGCAGTATGGCTGAGAACAGCGACAACGCACCCACCAGGCCGAATGCGATCGGCATGGGCAAAATCTCGCGGCGCATTTCCGGCGGCACCAGCAACGGCACCAGCACGGCGAGCCCGAACAGCACGACGCCGATGCCGCCAGCGATGCGCGCTCGGGCGCGGCGAAACCATGGAATCGGCCGCGGCTGCGTGCTCTGCTCCATCGGCGCAGTCCTTTCAACAGGCGCCGGCCCTGCAACAGATTCCGCGACGGCATCAGAAACCTGGCTTGCGACAGGTTCAGCAGGCGCGGCGCTTTCGGCGACGGGGCGCACGACCTCTGCTGCCGTGAGAAGCGGCTGCGCCGTTGAGGCGCCCAGTGCATCGGCCGACGCCCGTTCGAACACGTCCAAAATGCGCGCAGCCGCCTGTGCAGCGAGCGCTCCGTGCCCTTCGACGCGCACGCTGATGCGCTGCGTTCCGATTGCGCCGCGATCAATTTCCAACGACAAGCGGAGATCGATGCTCTCCGGTTCAATGCTCATGAATACGATTGTGGCACAGCCTGAGAAGCACGCGAGTGCAGAAAATCATGGTTGACGGCATGCACACTCGCCCGTAAGATTTAAACGCGGTCCAATTTGCGTTTTACTGCTTGTCAATTTCGGTAAATTTGCAGCTGTTGCGTTAATTTCACCCTGGATCACGCCGACGGCATCGTCCAGCGATCGAACCTATTCTCTTGAATTGAAATTACTCAGGCCAGTCTATTTCCCATCACAAGACACGCTGTTCCTCCGCCCTTTGGAAAGAGAAATAGCGTGTCTCGCGAGAAATATCGACTTATGCCTGAGTAGTTACCTTTGAATTTCAGCCCATGAGCACAGCCAAACACATGCAGCGCGAAGAGATCGGCGTCAACGACGCCACGCTGCATTATCTGGATATCGTCTATCGCTTGACGTTCGGCGGCGAAACCGCCAACACAAGTGAAATCGCCAGGCGCCTCGGCGTCACTCCGTCCGGTGCAAGCGTCATGCTGAAGCGGCTGGCGGAACGCAAGCTCGTGCAGCTGACGCCCTACAAGGGCGCGACGCTGACCTCGCAGGGCCGCAGACTGGCGCTGCGCACCATCCGCCGCCATCGGCTGCTGGAGATGTTTCTGATGCAGGTGATGAATTTTGCTTGGCACGAGGTCGACGAACACGCGCACGCCCTCGAGACATCGATCAACGAGGCGTTCGAGGACCGCATGGATGCGATGCTGGGCTATCCGACGCGCTGCCCACACGGACATCTGATCCCATCGAAAGACGGAACCCTGCCCAAGGTATCGGATGTTCCGCTGCTGGATTTGCCAGCCGGCTGTGAGGCGATCGTGCGCTGCGTCGACAGCGACGAGAGCGAATTGCTGAAATACGTGGGCGATCAGGGATTAACGCCCGGCACTCATTTCACTCTGCGCAGCATCGCACCCTATGGCGGGCCGGTGACGGTCGAAACCGATCAGGGCACGCTGTCGCTGGGTCGCAATGTCGCAGAGATCGTCTTCGTGGAGAAGACGTAGCGAGAAACAGCTCAGGCTGCGGAAAAAGAGAAACCCCGAACCACGCTGGCGTGATTCGGGGGGTTCCAGACAAGGATGAGTTGTTGTGGAGAAGCTACTTCTTCGCTGCAGCAGCCTTGGCGATGGCCTTCATCAGGCGCGACTTGGTGCGGGCGGCTTTATTCTTGTGAATCACGCCCTTGCCGGCTGCCTTGTCGATTGCGCTGACGGCCTTGATGACCGCAGTCTGCGCACCCGCGAAATCTTTCTTCGCGATCATTTCTTCGGTGTTCTTGACGAAAGTGCGCGAGCGCGAGCGATGCAGCCGATTAAAAACGGCCTTGCGCGCGCTGTTGCGGATACGTTGCTGTGCAGATTGTGTATTTGCCACGGGACTCTCCAAAACCGGCGCAAGCCGCCGGATCATTAACCTGATTTGCCGCAATAGCCAGAATGTCTGAATTCTTATCTGCTCGACTTTTTTGCCTTAAAACCAACTGAATCGCTCATCCCGTGCGGGAGAGAGTAACTCAGGCAGATTTCGTAGGAGCTGCGCAGATACCCGACTTGCGGCTTCGAAGTATAGCAGAAGAATCATGGGTGCATTCGCCAAATCGCAAAAAGGGGCGAATATATCTCTCACGCGAAGAACGCGAAGAACGCAAAGAACGCAAAGAACGCAAAGAGGTCTGAATTCCGTCGCCGAAGAAACTTTCTCAAGCGAAGGCACGGAAAAGCCATCACAAGCTTTTTTCTTCGCGTTCTTCGCGTTCTTCGCGCCTTCGCGTGAGACAAATCTGCTGTCGAAATTTGCCCCTTTTGGCGGATGCCCCCACCGGCAGGGTGCTGGCGTTTGGGGCGAACTGAGGCATGGGCAATGCGTGCGTCACCTGCGCCAGCCGCACCTGCGAAACGAAGGAACCGAACCCGGCTTCTGGACGTTTCACCAAGGAGAACATTGGTCATGACTGCATTCAGAGGCAGAAATTCAGCTGCGAAAAGCAGGAAAATCCGGACTTCGGTCCGACTGAAATGCTGCATCTGTGGTAACTTCGAAGCATGCCCAAGTCAGATGTTCCACGCGTCGTGAAGCGCCGCCTTAAAAACGGTTTGAAGGTCGTGCTCAAGGAAATGCACGCTGCGCCAGTCACGTCGTTCTGCGTCTGGTACCGTGTCGGCTCGCGTGACGAGCACCTCGGAATCACTGGCGCTTCGCACTGGGTTGAACACATGATGTTCAAAGGCACCGAGCGATACAACGAAACCGAACTCGATCGGCTTGTGAGCCGCGAGGGCGGCGCACGCAACGCATTTACATGGATCGATTTCACCTGTTACTACGAAACCATGCCGGCCGATCGAATCGCCCTCGCAGTCGATCTTGAAGCGGACCGTATGACAAACTCACGCTTTGCCCCGCGCGAAGTCGCCAGTGAACGCACGGTGATTCTCAACGAACGTGAAATGTACGAGAACAGCCCGGGGTTTCGGCTGAATGAAGAAATTCAGGCTGCCGCATTCCGAGTGCATCCGTACGGTCACGAGGTGATCGGCCACATCTCAGATCTGAAAAGCATGACGCGTGACGACCTCCACGCGCACTATCGCCGGCATTACACGCCGGACAACGCCATCATCTCGGTCGCCGGAGATTTCGCAGCGCGCGAAATGATGGCGCTGATTGAGAAAAATTTCGGCAAGCTGAAGCCGAGCGCCTCATACAAAGGCAATCGCCGCGTGCACGCTCCCCGCATCGAAGAACCGCCACAGCGCGGCGAACGGCGCATCATCGTGCGCGGCGAAGGCGAAACACACTATCTGCAGCTGGCATTCCACGCCCCAGCCGCGAATGACCCCGACTACATGGCTCTCGTCGCGCTCGACTCTGTGCTCTGCGGCGCCAGCGGGCTGTCATTCTTCGGCGGCGGCACCAGCAATCGCAGCAGTCGGCTCAGCAAGGCACTGGTAGACGGTCGTCTGGCCGCGGATATAGGCGGCGGCGTGGTGCCGACAATCGACCCGTTCCTTTACACAGTCGGCGGCACGCTGCTGCCCGGCCGTCGCATGGAAGACATGGAAGCAGCCATCTGGGCCGAAATCGAAAACGTGCGCACGCAGCGGGTCGACTCTGCTGAGCTTGAAAAAGCCATCAAGCAGACGCGCGCGCAGGTCGCCTTCAGCACGGAAACGGTCACCAACCAGGCATTCTGGCTGGGGTTTGCCGAAATCATCGGCGACCAGACGTGGTTCGACACGTTTCTCGAGCGGCTGGCGCGCGTCACCCCGGATGACGTGCAGCGCGTGGCGAAACGCTTTCTCTCGCGCGACAACGTCACCGTAGGAATCTATCTCGGATCAGGGCCGGACACGGCGCCGGCCGAAGGTGCAACGCACAATGGCGCAGCGCCAGTCAGTGCAACACCGGACGAGGGGGAGGAAGAATAACGCATGGCTCGCACATCCACCGCGATCCGACCGACCGTATCTCTGCCGCATAGCGGCAACGTCGCCGTGTTCAGTCTGAACAACGGCATTCGCATCTTCTGTTACGAGAACTTCTCATCGCCGGCCGTCGTCGTCAGTGGCTTTCTACGCACAGGCGCAGTCGACGAGCGCCGTAATCTGGCCGGACTGGCCGGCTTCACGACAGACTGCCTGATGCGCGGCACGAGCGGCCACTCATACACCGACATCTTCGAACGCACCGAGTCCGTCGGCGCCAGCATGAGCGTCTCGAGCGGCGTGTTCAACACCGGATTCTTTGCCAAGAGCCTGGCCGAGGATCTGCCGATGATGCTCGATCTGCTCGCGGAAGTGCTGCGCGAACCGACGTTCCCCGACGCCGAACTCGAGCGCGAACGGGACGAGTGGCTCACTTCACTGCAGGAACGCAGCAACAGCACCCGCTCGATGGCGTCGCTGGCCTTCTACGAAGCCGCTTATCCGGAAATACATCCATTCCACTATTCGAGCGACGGATACCCGGAAACGGCGCAGCGCGTCGTGCGCGAGGACGTCATACGCTTTCATCGCGAGTTCTACGGACCGGCCGGCATGAACATCGTCGTCGTCGGCGCCGTGCATGCGACGGAAGTGCGTGACCGCATCGCCGCCGCGTTCGGCGATTGGTCGACCTCCCGCCCGCTGCGCGCAGAGACGCCCGCTGCGCCGCCGTTGTCGCAGATCATCCGCCGACACGTCCGCATGCCCGGCAAAAGCCAGAGCACCGTGCTGCTCGGTCACCCCGCTCTGTCTTCTACACATCCCGACTGGCTGGCATGCAGCCTGATGAACAGCATCCTCGGCGTGTTCGGCATGTACGGCCGACTCGGTGAATCGGTGCGCAAGGAAGAAGGGCTCGTGTACTACATCGGCTCTCGCTTCGACGGCGGCACAGCGAATGGAGCGTGGTCGCTGTCGGCCGGAACCAACCCGGATACGGTCGATCGCGTCGTCGAAATTGCGCTGGCCGAGATTCGCCGCATCCGTGATCGCAAGGTCACCGCCCGCGAACTCGAAGACAATCAGCGCTTTTTCGTCGGCAGCCTGCCGCTGCAGATGGAGACGAACGAGGGCATCGCCGGCCAGCTCGTCTCGATGGCGCGCTACGGCCGCCCGCTCGACCATCTGCTGACGTGGCCGGACCGCGTGCATGCCATCACTACGGCCGACGTGCAGGCTGCGGCACGCAAATGGCTCAATCCAGATGCGTACGTGCTGGTTACTGCGGGGAAGTGATGCTGAGCACCGGAGTCGATCTCGTGCATGTGCAGCGCGTCGCCGAGGCGTTGGAACGTCACGGCGCGCGCTTCCTGCAACGCATCTTCACCGCTGACGAGATTGTTTACTGCGCTGGGCGCCCGACAGCGCTCGCTGCACGCTTCGCCGCCAAGGAAGCAGCGAGCAAGGCGCTCGGCGTCGGCATGCGCGGACTCAACCCGACCGGCATTCACTGGCACGAGGCCGAAGTGCGCAACGACGCGCACGGGCGCCCGGTGCTCCTCCTGCACGGATCAGCCGCACAGCTGGCGCGAGATCTCGGCTGGCGTGAGTGGTCGCTTTCCATTGCTCACGAACGTGAAATGGCGGTAGCCATAGTCGTGGCCGTTGGGAACTGACGACCTGCGTCAGTTCCCGCCGATCACGATTTGCTGATCCAGCACAGTGAGCGTCGCCGGGAGCTGCACCGGCATGGCGAAGCTGAGTTTGAACGTCAGCGTGGAGCCGGAATTCACGTCCCACGGCACCTGCGGCAGGCTCGAACTGAGCGGCGCACGCGCGCCGTCCGCTCCCGTCAGCGCGACGTCCTGCAGGGAAATCGTGAGCGGCTTGCCCGTCAGGTTGGTCAGGTTGCCGATGATGCTGATCTCGTTGCCTTCCGGAGAGATATTCGCGTTCGCCACGTCGATGCGCATGCGCGGCAGCGCGGTCGGCTGCGGCGTCGGCACGGGCACGGCAGCGGCTTCGAACGGAATCATCACGCGCGCCACGTACGGACTCGCCGGCTGTGTGCGAAACGACCATTCCAGCATCGGCCCGGCCATGCCGGCAGGCACCTCAAATGCCGACGTCAAAGTCAACGTCTCGCCCGCCGCGACGACGCCCTTGTTCCACCCCACACCGCCTAAAGCAGTCGTCCCTGGAAGTGAAAGCGGGTAACGATTGCCCTGCCCATCGATCAGCTCAACCGTGAATTGCGCCGAGTCGACGAGCTCGGTGACCAGGTTCGTCACCATCAGGTTCACCTGAACCAGATCACGGCCTTCGAGCAGGCCCACATCTTTACCTGGAATTACGCCATAGTCGAAGGCGTAGACGCGCGTATCACCCAGGTTGACCGGCGCACCAAACGCCACCGCCTCTCCGGGTGTGCCCTCGTCGGTGTAATCCGCTACCAGCGCATCGCGCTCCGAACCACCCTGCCCAAACATGATCAACGTCACACGCGGGCGGGATTGGTCAGCGAGCAGACTCATATCGGTGTCCGCCAGCACGATCTTCTCCGAGACGCGAAAACGCTGCAGGCCGGCAACTGTTTCGAGGCTGATGAGGTCGCCGGAGTTCAGCGAGTCAAACAACGCACGGTTGTCAGTATTGTTGTGCAGGCCGATGACGTAGTTCACCAGACTGCCCATCGCCCACCATGCGGCGCGGCGATCGTTGACGTCGTAGGTCCACGCCCCTTCGGCATCGACAGCAAGGGACTTCACCGTAAATGATTTGCCGCCCAGATCGATGCGCGTCGGGATGCCGGGCGGGATCAGCGCGCCGTTGGCGATCACTGCGTTCTGCAGGAGCACCTCTGCCGGCACAGTCGGCGTCGGAATCGACGTCGGTGTGGGCGTCGGAAATAGTGCGATCCCCACCCCACCACGCCCAAAGCCGATTGAAATCAGCAGCAGCGCGATGCAGCCGAGCACGCACATGCCGATCAGCGCGAAGCCGGAGATCACGATCAGGATGCGGCCGCGACTGTCACTCCATGCGTTTGTAACTGTATCGAATGGGGAAAAACGACGTGGACGAGCGCGACGCGATACGCGTTTCTGCTCGTCCTCCCACTGGCCGCCCCCGCTGTCGGTTGCCTGCCAGTCATCGTCGTCTTGTGACGGAGGCATGACCACTGACATAGTGGCTGGAATTATAGACGGCTGACGAACACTCCCCGCAGACCCGCAGACCCCGCCCTGCCCGGGTGCGCCCCCGCCGCTGGGTACAATGCCAGCCGTGGTACCACAGCTTCATATCTGTTCTCATCCCCTCGCACAACACAAGCTTACGATCCTGCGACGTAAGGAAACCGAGCCGAAGAAATTCCGCGAGGTGGTGCGCGAGATTTCGACGATCCTTACCCTCGAGGCGACGGCAGATTTGCCGCTCGTCGACGTGCCCATCGCCACGCCCATGCGAGACATGGTCGGCCGACATGTACAAAGCCGGGTCGGGCTGATTCCGGTGCTGCGGGCAGGCCTCGGCATGGTCGATGGCGCGCTGGAAATGCTGCCGAGCGCCGAGGTGTGGCATATCGGGTTGTATCGCGACGAGCGCACGCTGCGCCCGGTCGAGTATTACAACAAGCTTCCGGTCAATCCCACGGTGCAGGTTTGTCTCGTGCTGGATCCGATGCTGGCGACCGGCGGAAGTGCGGCGGCGACGGTGGATATCTTGAAGCGCTGGGGCGCGAAGCACATCAAATTCGTCGGCCTGATCGGTGCACCGGAGGGTGTAAAGCGCTTGAGCGATGCGCATCCGGACGTGCCGATTCATTTGGCGGCGCTCGACGAACGTCTCAACGAAATCGGCTACATCGTGCCTGGCCTGGGCGATGCCGGCGATCGTCAGTTCGGCACTGCGTAGTGCAACGCTTGCCACACGACCATACAACAATCAAATCGCTGATTTAATTTCGGGGAGTGTCTAAACTCGACTACATGAACCCGCGAATCACGGCACCGCCCCGCCGCCCTGCGGGCGGCGGGG
>CAXNFZ010000055.1:0-12738 GCA_964201495.1 Chloroflexota bacterium
AGCGGCGCGGGAAAGCTCGGCCGGTGACGGCTTGAACAGCTGTTCGGCTGATTTACCGGCGTGTGATCGCGCCGGTCATTTCGAATGCCCCGCTGTCGACGAAGCCGAGCCGCTCCGCCAGGCGCTGCGAGGCGACGTTGTCGGCGGCGGTGACGTAGAGCGGCGTTCGTCCGTGTTCGAGCACAGCGCTGCAGACGGCGCTGACGACTGATTTCCCCAGCCCGCGGCGTCGCACCAGCTCCGCGACCTGCACATAGATTTCGGCGAAGCGCGACGAGATCCACGAGGTGCCGGCTTCGGCGGCGTTGCTGCCGTCGCGCGCGGCGATCGACGCGCGGAAGAGTCCGTCCGGCGTGCGGCTGGTGCGCACGAGGACATTCGCCACCGGCTTGAAGCCGGCGGCGGCCAGCGTGTAGATGTGATTCACGGCTTCACCGTGCACTTCGCACTCGGCTGCGATGTCGGGAAGCAGCGAAGGCGGCGCGCTGAGCAGGTAATGGCGGCCGGGCTGCAGCGCCTCGTGCAGCAACTCACGCAGCACGGCTGAGTCGACTGCGCGCATCACGACCAGTGGCCGGAACAGATCCATGCCGGTCTGGCACACCGCGACGAACGCGGTCGTGCGCCCTTCCGCGTTGGTGCGCACGTGCAGACGCACGCGGCGCGGATCGTGTTCCAGCGTGAAGTACGAAGCAAGCGCGTCCGCCGGCTCGCGGGTGAGCAGCTGTGCGGCGTCAACGCGGGAGTCGGTCATTGCGTTTCCGATTATTCGAACCCCCCTGGCAGGTCGAACTCGTAGTCCGAGCCGAGCACTTTGGCGCGGCCCTTGCCGGCGAGCACGACGAGGCCGCTGCTGCCGTCGGGCGCGGGCAGCGCGAGCGGGCGGCTCCAGGTGGTGAAGTCGCAGTCCGGGTAGCGCACGCAGCCGTAAAAGACGCGGCCGCCCTTCTTGGCGCGCTTCTCCGCCAGCTTGCCGCCGCACTTGGGACATGCCACGCCGGGCATGCTGAGCGGTTCGACGTGCTTGCAGGTGGGGAAATTCGAGCAGCCGATGAACTTGCCGAAGCGGCCCTGCTTGTAGATGAGCGGCGAGCCGCAGTCGGGGCAGTCTTCGCCGACGGGTTCGACCTTGCGCTCGATTTTTTCGATGCCGTCGGCAGCAGCAGCGACTGCCTGTCGAAACGGATCGTAGAACTCATGGAGCACCGGCTGCCATTCGCGCGAGCCGTTTTCAATGTCGTCGAGTTCTTCTTCGACGTGGGCGGTGAAGCCTACATCGATGTAGCGGCCGAAATTCTGCACCAGCAGGTCGTTCGTGCTAAAGCCGAGTTCTGTGGGCGAGAGCTGGCGGCCCTGCCTGCGCACGTAGTTGCGCGCCTGAATGGTCGTCATGATCGAGGCGTAGGTGCTCGGGCGACCGATCCCGTATTCCTCGAGCGCCTTGACCAGGCTGGCTTCGGTGTAGCGCGGCGGCGGCTGGGTGAAGTGCTGCTCGGGCAGGAGCTGCAGCAGGTCGAGCGCGTCGCTTGCGGTGAGCGCCGGCAGTCGCCGGTCCCCGTCGTCTGCGCCGCCGGCAGCGCCGGATTCGTCAGAATTGACTGGTTTGTCACCCTCGTCCTGGCCTTCCTCGTAGACGCGCAGGAAGCCGCTGAACTTTTGCACTGAGCCGCTGGCGCGGAACCAGAAGACAGAGAGCGGCGCGTTCTGTTTGCTGCGCTCAGCTGCGTCGATGTCGACGGTGGTGGCATCGAAGATGGCGTTGGCCATCTGGCTGGCGACGAATCGTTTCCAGATCAGGTCATAGAGCTTGAACTGATCGGCATCGAGGTAGCCGCGCAGTTGTTCGGGAGTGCGGAAGACCGAGGTTGGCCGCACGGCTTCGTGCGCTTCCTGGGCATTTTTGGCGCGCGATTTGTAGATCGGCGCGGCGTCGGGCATGAATTCGGCGCCCATGCGTTCGCCGATGTACTGGCGTGCCTCGCGCTGCGCGCTTTCGGCCACGTTGGTCGAGTCCGTGCGCATGTAGGTGATCAGCCCGGTCATGCCTTCGCCGACATCGACGCCTTCGTAGAGTGACTGGGCTGCGCCCATGGCGCGGCGGGCGTTGAAGCCGAGTTTGCGGCTGGCTTCCTGCTGCAGCGTGCTGGTGGTGAACGGCGCGGCCGGGCGGCGCTGGCGTTCCTTGGTTTCCACCTTGACGACGGAATAACTCGCGCCGGCGAGCGCCTTGACGACGGAGTCGGCATCGGCGGCGTTGTGCAGCGCCGGGTCCTGCCCGCGCAGTTTGTGCAGGCGCGCGCGGAAGGACGGCGAGCCGGCTCTGCGCTTCAGCTCGGCCTCGAGCGTCCAGTATTCGACCGTGACGAACGCTTGAATTTCGCGTTCACGTTCGACGATCAGCCGCACGGCAACCGACTGCACGCGGCCGGCGCTCAGGCCGCGCATCGAGAGTTTGTCGCTGATGAGCGGGCTGAGCTTGTAGCCGACGAGGCGGTCGAGAATGCGGCGCGCCTGCTGCGCATTGACGGCGTTTTCGTCGATCTGGCGCGGGTGTGCGAAAGCATGCTGGATGGCGTCCTGCGTGATTTCGTGGAATTCGACGCGCTGCACCGGCTTGCTGGCAATTTCCACGGCGAGGGCGGTGCGCAGGTGCCACGAAATTGCCTCCCCCTCGCGGTCGGGGTCGGTGGCCAGCCAGATCGAATCGGCCTGACGGGCGAGCTGGCGCAGTTCCTTGACCGTGTCTTTTTTCTTGACCGGCACCACGTACGTGGGCTCGAAGTCATGGTCGACATCGACGCCGAGACGGTTTTTGGGCAGGTCGCGCACGTGGCCGATGCTGGCGCGGACGGTGTACTTGCGGCCGAGAAACTTGCCGATTGTGCGCGCCTTGGTGGGCGACTCGACGATGACGAGCGGGCCGCCGGGCGCACTTTTGTTGTTTCCGGACGAGCTGGACGAGCCAGATTTGGCTGATCTGGTTGTATTGGCTGTTTTGGTGGATTTGGCGGCTTTGCCGGCTTTGGCTGTGCGAGCGGGCTTTGCATCCGCGGCAGCGGCCTTGCGGGCGCGGGCAGCGGCACGTTCCTCGGCAGACGGCGGGGTGACGCTGTCATGCTCAGGGGTGCGGCCCATTTTGTAGACCTTCTCGTTGCCGCAGTTCGCGCAGACGCCCTGCAGCGCCGGCGAGCCATTGGCGAAGAAGATGGGAGTGGGGTTCAGCAAGTCGTGCTTGCCGCGGCATTTGAAACAGTAGGCTTGCATGTTTTCGGAAACCAAGTGCGATGTTTTTACCGCACTTTTGCGCGTGCGTGTCCGACAGTTTCCGACAGCGGGGCCTGATGAGTGCAGTTCAGTTGACTCGGCGCAACGCTTCGTGCAGCCCGGCTGCAAAGCGGTCGCTGCCGAACTGCTCCGCGTGCCGGCGAATGGCGAACGGCAAAAAGGTTACCACACGCGACTTTTCGAGAGCGGCGATGAGCGATTCACGGGTCTGCTCTGCGAAGAGGACGCCGGTTTCGCCGTCGAGGACGGTATCGAGGGCGCCGCCGCGGGCGAACGCTATGACGGGCTTGCCGTGGGCCATGGCGCGGACGGGAGCGATGCCGAAATCCTCGAAGCCGGGAAAGAGAAACGCGTCGCAGGTGCGCAGCAGCTGCGTGAGCATGTCTTCGTCGACGCGGCCGAGGAAGCGCACGTCTGCGCCGGGCGTGGCGGCGGCGAGCGTTTCGAGGCGGGCGCGGTCGCGGCCGTCGCCGGTGACGACGAGCTTTGCGCCGATCGCGGCGCACGCTTCGATGGCCAGGTCGACGCGCTTGTAGGGCAGCAGGCGCGAGGCGATCAGGAAGAATCCTTCGCGGGTGGTGCTGGCGGCTTCGGCGGGCATTTCGACGGGCGGATACAGGATTTCCGAATCACGTCCGTAGAGCGTCCTGATGCGCTGCTGGACTTCGCGAGAGATGGCGAGAAAGGAGTGCACGCGCTGCGCCGCGCGCGACTCCCAGCGGCGCAGGGCGACGTTCAGCACGTTGAGAACGGCGACGGCCGGGCCGGGGATGCGTTCCCGCGCGCGGTAGCTCTCGAAGTCGTAGGTGAAGCGCGTCGGTGTGAGGCAATAGCAGACGTGGCGCGCGGTGGGACTGCGGCCGCGCGCACCAATGCAGAACGCGCTCTTGTTGCTGAGCAGCACATCAAACTCGGCTGGGACGGTGTAGTTGGCCCACACCGCAGCGAAGAGCGGCATGAACGGCTGGTGATGGCGATGAATCGCCGGCACGCGATCCAGCCAGGTCGAGCGGATGTCCCAGCTGCGCCAGCGAGCGGGCATGCGTGCGCGGTCATAGATGCTGGTGAACACCGGCGCCTGCGGAAAGAGGCCGTGCAGCGTGTCGAGCACGTCTTCGGCGCCGCCGAGTTGGTTGAGCCAGTCGTGGAGGAGTGCGATGGGCATAGGGAGGAGGGGAGAGGGGAGAGGGGGGAGAGGGAAGAGGGGAGAGAGGGAAGAGGGGGATAGTGACAGTGGAAACTCCTGTGTTCGTCGTTGAATCGAAACAACACGTTTCGCAGCCGTCACTATCACTATCCGCTATTACTATCCGCTATTGCTTCTGAAGCTCTCGCAACGTATTCACTGCCGCATCGATCTGCGGCTTGACGGGCGTGTCTTTGAGCTGTACGGCGACGGGCACGGTGAAATCGATCGGGACTGACAGGCTGATCGGGACGCGGCGTTCGATGCGAATGGGCACCGAGACGCTGATGGGCACCGAGGTGTCGATCGGCACATCGAACTTGAGGATGCCGATGATGGGGAATTCCTGCGCCACGGCGACCGTTGTCTTGATCGGCACGACCTGGTCGATCGAGATAGTGTCGGCGTACTCGAAGGGCACGCTCGTGTCGATGTTGATGGTGTGCTGCACGCGCACGGTGGTGGAGAACGTGCTGCTGCCGAACGCCTCGAGCTGGTCGGCGGCGGTGCCGGCGATAGTTCGTCCGATGCCGATGCCGGCAAATACGCCATAGGCGATCGCGCCGATGAGGGCGAGGTTGAGGATGAGAGAAGTGACTGCGATGATCCAGAGCAGGGGCGGTGCGGAAGGTCGCGTGGTGGATTGCATGCGCGAAATTGTACGACCGACGGTGGGGTGCATTCGTAGGTCCAGTCGGGTGCATCCGGCGTTAGGGGCAGATTTAGACAGCAGATTTGTCTCACGCGAAGCCGCGAAGAACGCGAAGGGAAAGGCTTTGTATGGCCTTTGCTCGAGAAAAATTTGTCGGCCACGGAATTCACGCCTCTTCGCGTTCTTCGCGTTCTTCGCGTGAGACAGATGCTTCAAACCCCGTATGCACTCGCTCGAGCCGGATTGGCGACCTGCAACGCATGGATTGTCGTTACGTCAAGTAAATTCTTTTTGACAATTTAATCATTGTGTGTGTTACTTTTGACTACGTTCGGCGGCATGCGCCGTCGACCCAACTGTGCGCAAGATTTCGGAGGAATTTCATTATGGTAAATCGATTGATCGGTATCGTGACGCTCAAGGCGCCTGTTTACAAGGAAGTGGCGGAAGATCAGAGCGCAACCGGCTCGGCGGCGATCGTCGTGATCGTGGCGTCGATCGTGGGTGCGCTCGGCGGAATCATCGGCGGCGCCGACGCAGTCAGCACGCTGCTCTCCGGGGTCCTCACCGGCCTGCTCGGCTGGGTGATCGGCTCGTGGGTCATCGCTGTTGTGGCGAAGATTCTCGGCGGCGACACAAACACCGGTGAGATGCTGCGCGTCGGCGGCTACGTGCGCGTGTTCAACGTGGTCGGCCTCCTGGCCTTCATCCCGGCCGTGGGTTTCATCATCGGCATCGTGGTGCTGGTGCTCAACCTGATCGGCTCGCTGATTGCGATTCGTGAGGCGGCCGGTTTCAGCACGGGCAAGGCGCTCGTCGCATCGATCATCGCTACGGTGGTCGTGGCAGTTATCGGCTCCGTAGTCGCAGCCGGGCTGCTGATGGTCGGCATCGGCGCCGTCGCCGTCGCCGCGCAGTAGTTCGTTCTACGCATCGCCGCACACCCCGACGGTCTCCTCCGCCGGGGTGTGTTTGTTTTCCGGGCCGGCGACGCTGGCGCCCGTCGGTGGAGCGGATGCATCCGCCGTTAGCGGCAGATTTCGGCAACGGAATTGGGACTTCTTCGCGTTCTTTGCGGCTTCGCGTGAGAGATATATTCACCCCTTTTGGCGAATGCACCCATCAAGCAGTCGTCCGCGCTTTTTCGACGATACTGCACTGCTGACCGAGGGAGGTGTGCGGATGAATCGAAGTGTGTTCGTGCCCGCGATGATCGCGGGTGTGTTTGCGGGTGTGTTGTCGTCGCTGCCGGTGGTGCGCGATGTGAACCTGGCGCTGTGTGCGTGGATGTGGCTGGGCGGCATCTTCGCGGTGTATCTGTTTCGTCGCAGCGGCGCACCGAAATTGACGCGCGCCGAGGGCGTGACACTTGGGCTGCTCACTGGCACGATTGCCGGAGTGGTCATGGTTGGTTTTACGCTGGCGGGCGTCGGCATCACCACGGATGTGCTGCAGCAGACGCAGTCCTCGACCGGCCCCGAGCCGATGCAGCGTGCGTTGCTCTCGCTGCAGGAAGCGGGCATGTTCGAGACACTGGCCGGCTGCCTGAGCCTGATTCTGCACATGGGATTCGGTGCGCTGGGTGGGGCGATCGGCTCTGCGCTGATCACGCGCCGCCGGCTCTAACGACGAGCGACCCGGAGCCATACTCTTTTCGAGCAACTACTGCAGGCTAAAGTTGATATTTCCCGCATGTTTCGCGCTGGGAAATAGACTTGCCTGAATAGTCACGTTATCTTATGAACCGCAGATCGATCTTGACCGCCATTGCCGCGGGCGTCGCCAGCGGCGTGCTCGCTACGGTGCCTCTGCTGGGCTTATTGGTGAACTGCCTGTGCTGCGCATCGGTGTGGGGCAGTGCTGCCGCGGTCGTCTGGCTGGAAGCGCGTCGGCGTGGTGCGCCGCCGTCGCTGCGCGACAGCGCTCTGCTTGGGCTGGTGACCGGGCTGGTCAGCGGTTTCGTGGCGGCGGCGTTCATCGTGCTGCTGACGTTTGACCCGTATGAGGCAGCGGGAATCGTGCGCGAGATCGACGTCGACGCGGGAATGCGTTCGATGATGGCGCAGATTGCGGCGGTGCTCGAGTCGGGGATCGTGACGGCTGTGATCGCCGCATCTACTGCGGCGCTGCACGCAGGTGTGGGCGTGCTGGGCGGGCTGCTGGGCGCGGCCCTGACAGCTGTTGACAATTCTTCCCGCACGTACCCGGCTTCTTAGAAGCCGGGTACGTGCAGGAAGTTTCGTCAGGGGTTGTCGGATTGCGGCTAGATGAACTGATGCGAATCCGGCTGCAGCACCATCTCGTTGAGCACGCCGGCCGGCGCAGCTTCGAGTGAATACACCATTGCGCGCGCGGCGTCTTCCGCGCGCAGCATTTTGTCGCGCTGAACGCGCATGTCGATGCCGTCCCAGAACGGCGTGTCCACGCCGCCGAGATACAGCAGCGATACGCCGATGTTGCTGCGCTGCCATTCGGTCGCCATGGCTTTGAGAGCGCCGACGGCGCCCCACTTGCTGGCGCTGTAGGCGGCGCTGCCGCGCATCACGAAGCGCCCCATGGTGCCGACCGGCACGACGACGCGGCCGCCGCCGGTTTTCTGCATGGCCGCAGCTGCGGCGCTCACGGTGAGCAGCATGCCCTTGATGTTGGTGTCGAGCTGCACATCGATGTCCTCGTCGCTGAGCTGTTCGACTGGCTTGAGGATGCCGACGCCGGCGCAGTGCACCAGCGCATCGATGCGTCCGAACGACGAGAGCGTCTCGGCGACCATGTCGTTTACCTCAGCGCGCACCCGCACGTCGGCCGGCACGGCGACTGCGCGGCCGCCGGCGCGGTTGACTTCGTCGGCGACCGTGGTGAGGGTGGGGTAGTTGCGGGCGGCGAGCGCAAGCTGTGCGCCGCGGGCGGCGAGCATGAGTGCTACGGCTCGCCCGATTCCGCTCGATGCTCCGGTGATGAGGATGACTTTTTCTTTCATGAGGTGTGTCAAAGACTGACGGATGACGGACAGCCTGCCCCGAGCAGGGCGAGGGAACAGGCGACGGGCGGTTAGTGCTGCGTCGCCGTGCTCTCCAGCAGCGCGCACGTGGCGCGTCGCCGTCCGACGAACATCATTTGCATGGCGAGGCGGCCGAAGACCGCGTCGCCGATTTTGCCGAGCAGGCCCAGCGGCGGCTCGTATTCGATGCGGTCGCGCACGCGCGTGGAGGTCGCATCGATCGCTTCGAATGAATGTGTGTGCGACCAGCGCGCCCACGGCCCTTCGCCGACAGGCTGCTCATCGCGAAAGAACTGTGGGGCGACGCGCTCGCGCACAATCACGTTCCACGGAATGCGGATCGGCCCGACGCGCATTGTCATCGCTATGCGACTGCCGGGGAGCACAGGTTCGTCGACCTGGTCCACTGATATCCGCATCGGCCCTGACATGATTTTCGGCAGCGAGCGCGGGTCTGCGTGGAAGTCCCATACTTTTTGCAGCCCGGCGCGCACAACGAACTCACTTTCAAAAATCGACATAGAAAAGCCCGGAGGCGCCTCCAGCATCGCATTACCAGCCCAAACAACCACAACCGAGCAGGATTGGACTCAGCGCAACTCAGCGCAACTCAGCGCAACTCAGTGCGCCTCAGCCCGACTCGATCCAACCCAAAAATGCGATCCCTTCGGTCAGCCCAACTCAGGAGGAGTTAGCGGTATTCGAGACGTCCGAGCGAGCGAGAGATCAGCTTGCTCAGCGTCATTTCGCGCACGAAGGAGATGCCCTCGCGCAGCTTGATCGGCTTCACGCCGAATACTTTCTCCGTGGCATTGTCCGTCGCCACGTTGTCCACGCCCAGTTGTGCGAGCAGGCTTTTGGTCACCGGAGGCTTGGGCAGGGCGTCCATCAGGCCCACGGCGATGCGCAGGACCGGCACCGGCATGTGCAGCTTGATGCGCGAAAGGCGCATTTCGGACAAAATCGCGTCGATGATGCCCTCGAGCGTGATGACTTCGCTGCCGCAGATCTGCAGACGACGATTGATTACCTCGGGCATGATCAGCGCTTTGGCAGCGCACGCTGCGACGTCCTGAGCCGCGATCGGCTGAAATCGGGAACGACCGTCGCCCGGGACGACCATCACTGGCGGTACTTTCGCCAGGCCGGCGAATGTGTTGAGAAATTCATCACCGGCGCCAAAGATGACCGATGCTTCCAGCACGGTGTATGGCACTCCGCTCGCCATCAGATATTCCACGCCGCGGCCCTGCGTCGCTGCCAGTGGATAGGGGCGCTTCGAATCCGCGCCGAGGCCGACCACGGTCACGATGTGCTTCACGCCGGCGGCTTTCGCTGCGTCGACGAGATGAATTGTGCCGAGGGCGTTCACTTTTTCCATGGTGATCTCGCCCTTGTCCCGGTTCACTGCTGCCAGGTGCACAATTTTCTCGACGCCAGTCAGCGCCTTTGCCAGCGTATCCGGTCTTGTAATGTCGCCGATGACCGCGCGGGCGCCCAGCTTCGCCGCCTTTGCCGCCTGCGACTCACTGCGCACGAGCGCAAGAATTGTTTCGCCTGCCATCTCTGGCATTGCCTTGAGATGGTTTAGGGTATATCCCCCGACGTAGCCGTTTGCTCCAGTTACCAAAATCACAGGTTACATGTTATGCCATAACCTGAGAGATGTGTTAGTTTTGTAGAAGGTTTGCATAAAGATGGCTTTAGTCGTCCGTCAGGCCATCGAGCATCTCGGTGAGAAATGGCTCGAGATATTCGCAGCTGCGCTGCGAAACGGAAGCTCGCACTGCTTCGCAGAAATGGCGGCTGCACACCTGCATCTGCTCAGGCATCATGCCTTCCGGTGTGAACGAGTCCCATTCCCAGTACGCAGCTTCTGCGAGCGCAGACGGCTCGTCGAAGCAGACGCAGGCATCGAGCACGGAAAACAGGCGCTCGGCGCTGTCGATGGCGCGTTCGCCCTTGGAGCGTGTGTGGTTTAAATCAAGCGGATCGGCATTGATGGTGCGTGCGGTGCGCGCGATGATGTCCGGTTTGTGCAGGCGCAGCTCTTCGGCGACTTCGTGCGCGATCGGGCGAACCTGCACAGGCCGCGTTGCGCCTACATCTCGTCGCGTCAGCATTTGGCAGAGGCGCTGCACGGATTCGACTGCGTTTCCACCGATCCATACGCCTGGGATGCGGTCACGCAGCGCAGGGATCTGGCCGAAGATGCGCCCGCCGTAGGCGAGCACCAGCGGACGTTTTCTCTGAACGTCTGCGTTCAGGTTTTCGTAACACTCCAGCAAATTCGCCGCAGCGCGCAGATGGGTGGCACTGATCAGCAGCGCTTCCGGCTTGACGCGATCCAATACTTCCTCAATGCGCACTATCGGGGTGCTTTGCCCGAGATAAATGACGCCGTAGCCTTCCCGACGCAGGAACACCGACACCATCAGCAGACCGAGCTCGTGGTACTCTTCGGACGCGCATGCGGTGACGATGCGTTGCGTCTGGTGCGGCATCGGCGTCGCCGACAACAGCGACAACAGCCGGCGACGGATGATGTTCGTGATGAAATGTTCATGTCCGACGCTCAGGTTGCCGGAATGCCACTTTTCCCCCACGGTCACCATGATTGGCTGCAACAGACTCAGGCAGACTTCTTCGACAGCAAACAGCGCGAACGCTTCACTGAGCGCACGGTCCACCGTCAGTTCGTCGAATTCCAGCGTGGCCGCGATGACGTCGTCGTGCAGGCGTTGCAGCGATGGCGTCATCGCCTGCACGACAGGCAGACTCTGCGGTGAGGCCACCGTTGTATTGATTTGTGTCTGCAGCAGGCTTACAGCCTGGCTGACATTCATTCCGGCTTCGATCTGGGCCTTCAGCCAGCGAATGATCGCCACGTCTCGCGCGGAATACAGACGATATCCGCTGTCGGTGCGTGGCGGCGAGGGCACGCCGTAACGCCGTTCCCACGCACGCAAGGTTGCCGCCGCTACACCGGTCTGATGAGCCATCGCCTTGACGTTGAATACAGGGTCGACGCTGTAACTTTGAAACACGAGTATCAAATTAATTTACTTTTCATTTAGCGTCAAATTCGGTGACTTTACGTAATGTTTTCGCGCGAATGTGACCCGCCGCCTGCACAGGATTTTTTGTTGCCTGAGGGAAAAAACAGACTGGCCTGAGCTGTTGCTGATTTCCGTAACTACTC
Source organism: Chloroflexota bacterium (assembly GCA_964201495.1). Lineage (GTDB taxonomy): Bacteria > Chloroflexota > Anaerolineae > J036 > Brachytrichaceae > CANJQH01. The sequence goes on from CAXNFZ010000055.1 coordinate 11,324, forward strand.
AGGCCATCTATTTTTCCAACGCGAAACGCGCTATTCCTTCCCCCGAAGGGGGGAGGAATAGCGCGTGTCGCGGGAAATACTGATTTAGGCCTGAGCTGTTACTGATTTCCTGATTGCGCGCTCTGTGCTGCGGCGCGGTGGGTTAAATCAGGTCGCTGAGCTTTTCGCGCTCCCGGATGACGCGCGTCCGGCCCTGTTCGAGCAGCACTTCCACCGCGCGTGGCCGCAGGTTGTAGTTCGATGCCATGGCTCGTCCGTAGGCGCCGATGTGGCCGACGACGAGCAGGTCGCTGCGCTGCACAGGCGACATGTGCACGTCGTGGCCGAGGAAATCGCCGGATTCGCACACAGGGCCGACCACTTCATAGGCCGTTTCGGCGCCGCCGCGCGGGGCGAGCGGGGCAATTTGATGCACCGCGCCGTACAGCGCCGGACGAATCAGGTCGTTCATGGCGGCGTCGACGATGGCGAAGTGCTTGCCGCCGCTCTCCTTGGTGAAGAGCACGCGCGTCACCAGCACTCCGGCGTCGGCGACCAGGAAGCGGCCGGGTTCGAACTTCAGCTGCACCTGCGCCTCGCGCGCCAGCTGCGTCAGCGCCGTGGCGATGCCGTCGATGTCTGCGCCGGGCTGGCCGGGCAGGTATGGCACGCCGAAGCCGCCGCCCATGTCGAGATGCTGGATCGGGGCGCCAGCGGCGCGGCAGCGTGCGACCATCTCGAGCATCACGCGCGCAGAATCGGCGAACACCGCCGTGTCGGTGATGGTCGACCCGTTGTGCACGTGCAGCCCTTCGATGGAAATGCCGGGATAGTCCGCGCGCGCGTGCGCCAGTGCGAGCGCTTCGTCCGGGGGGATGCCGAACTTGCTGGCTGCTTTGCCGGTAGCAAGGTACGCGTGCGTGCGCGGGTCGACGCCGGGATTCACGCGCAGCGCCACGCGCTGCACTTGTCCGCGCGCGACGGCGAGATCGCTCAGCACGCGCAGTTCCTGCGTGCTCTCGACGTTGATCCAGCCGATCTTCGCCTCCAGCGCAGCGAGGATTTCATCGTCACGCTTGCCGACGCCGGCGAAGACGATTTGTTCCGCATCAGCGCCGGCCTGCAGCGCAGCGAGCATTTCGCCGCCGCTGACGACGTCGAATCCTGCCCCGCACGCGCGCAGGAGGCGCAGAATCGCCAGATTCGAATTCGCCTTGACGGCATAGTGCATCTCGACCGGGCTGCCGGCTCGTTCAAATGCGCCGGCGAGGCGTCGGTAGTTGTCTGCAATGCGTTCGGCCGAATACACGTAGGCGGGAGTGCCGTATTCGGCTGCAGCGGCGGTGAGCACTGCCGGCGGCAGCCAGTCTTGTTGAAGATACATAGGGTAGATCACGGATGCGGCGAGTAGAGCGAGTGGCTAAGTCTGAGTAGAG
>CAXNFZ010000056.1:0-12738 GCA_964201495.1 Chloroflexota bacterium
TACCAATTGGGCTTTGCGCACTCCCCAGATTTCAGATTAGGCGTATGACACCCTGGCCGAAGTCAAAAATAGAAGCACATAATGCTCAATCTGAAATCTGAAATCTGAAATCTGGTAACTACTCAGGCCATCCATTTTTCCAACGCGAAACGCGCTATTCCTTCCCCCTTCGGGGGAAGGAATAGCGCGTTTCGCGGGAAATACTGATTTAGGCCTGAATAGTTACGAAATCTGAAATCCACTACCTTCTTCACGCTTTCACATTCAAATACAGCAGCTCGCGCAGGCTCATGACGTCGCGGCGCAGCTTTTCCTCGTTCTCGAGGCGCACCTTGACGCGGTCGACGCCGTGCAGCACTGTCGTGTGATCGCGGCCGCCGAGCAATCCACCGATTTCCGGCAACGACGCCTCAGTTTCCTGCCGCAGCAAATACATCGCCAACTGTCGCGGCTGCGCCAGTTCCTTGCTGCGCGAAGCCGATACCATCTCTGGTACCGAAATATTGAAGTACTTCGCCACCGTTTCGATCACCTGCGACGGGGTGATCTGCGATCGCTTGCTCACCAGGTCCGCCAGCGAATCACGCGCCGTCGGCACGCTGACCGGCCGACCCGTCATCTCAGCCGTGGCGATCAGCCGCGTCAACGCCCCTTCCAGCTCACGCACGTTGCTCTGCACCTGCTTGGCGATGAACTCAATCACGTCGTCCGGCACCGTCGTCTGTAAGGTAATCACCTTCTGCTGCAGAATGGCCATGCGCGTCTCGTAGTCCGGCGGGGCGATGTCCGTCATCAAACCCCACTCGAATCGGCTGCGCAGGCGATCCTCCAGCGTCACCATGTTCTTCGGCGCCCGATCGCTCGTCACCACCAGCTGCTTGTTCGCGCCGTGCAGCGAGTTGAACGTATGAAAAAATTCTTCCTGCGTCGATTCCTTGCCCGCGATGAATTGCACGTCGTCCATCAGCAGCACATCCACACTGCGATATTTGCTGCGGAACGCGTCCTGCGACTGGCCGCGGATCGAGCCGATCAATTCGTTGGTGAAAGTCTCACTCGTGACGTACCGCACAGTCAGGCCGCGCTGCCGCGCTGAATGGCCGATCGCATGCAGCAAATGCGTCTTTCCCAGGCCGGATCCGCCATACAGAAAGAGCGGGTTGTAGCGCTCCGACGGCGATTCGGCCACTGCCTGCGCCGCCGCGTGCGCCATCCGGTTGCCTGAACCCACGATGAACGCCTCGAACGTGTAGCGTGGGTTGAGCCCATCCGCCATCCCCGGCGTGGTCGTCGACATCGGTGTCAGCTTCGGCAGCGCCGGCAACACCGGTGGCGGGCTCGGCACGCGCACCGGCACTGCCGACTGCGATTCAGCTTTCTTTACCGGCTTCGGATCAGCCTGCCGTACTGGCGGAGGCGGCGCTGCCTGCGACACCACCGCATTCGACGCACTGCTCTGCGACACCACCGCAAACGACACCTCGATGGTCCGCCCCATTCGGTCGCTCAGCATGCGCCTGATGTCGTCCCGCTTGCGGTGCTCGATCCACTCTTTTACATAACCATTAAATACGCCGATGATGTAGTGGCCATCCTCGTAGGCCACCAGGCGCGCGCTTTTCAGCCACGTGACCACACTGCTCTTCCCCATCGTCAGCTCTATTTCGCCGAGCACCGCCTGCCACGCATCTTCCGGTCGCATTCATCACCTCGCCCACAGCGACGTTCTCACCATGGGCGTGAATTGTACTGGGTAAGTCTGGCGAGCCCGCAACCCTTCTCCCCAATTCAGGATCCGCCGCCACAATACCTGTGGATAACTCCCGGAAATCTGTGGATAACTCAAAAACAGGGTGGATAAACCTGTAAACAAATATTGACGACGCTTCGTTGAACGTGCTACGATCGTAGCCATGCGTTTCCGAGTGCATAAGCTTGTGTCCGGTCCCGTCGGCAAAACGCAGCATGAGGCACTCGATCTCGGCCCCACGCGCTTCGACGATGACTTGCAGGTGACCACACTTCGTGGCCCCCTCACCTTCGTTCGCATCAACGATTCCATCCTCGTTGGCGGACACATCAAAACCACCACGATCGTGCAATGCGTCCGATCACTGGAAGATTTCGAACTGCCCATCACCATCGATTTTGCCAGCGTCGAATTTCTTCTGCCTACTGCCGCGCCCGGCACCACACCAGACGTCGCCATAAACGACGAAAACATCGATCGACTCATCTCCGATGACGGCTGGCTCGACCTCGCCGAGTTGCTGCGGGAGGAAATTGTCATGGCGATACCGATCAATCCGATCAGTCCGCGCTATAGTCGTGCCGAGTCCGGCCTGCCAGACGATCTCGACCTCACGGCGGAGAACGACTGGCTGACGGTGCGCTGGAAAAAGCACAACGGCGACTCAGGTGAATAACCGATCCGACGGCAGAACAGGGGTAACTGATGACGTCCTTTGACGAAGACCAGATCGTTGGCGCATTGCTGATCAAAGCGGAAACACAAGGGTACGTCATCCTCGACGACATCCTCGAGCTCCTGCCCGAAAGCGACGACAATTTCGACCTCATCGAACAGGTCATCACCGCGCTCGAGGAAGCCGGCATTAAATTACAAGACCCGGCGCTGCAGGAAGAGGAAGAGGCCGACAAGCTGTTCTTCATGTCCGGCGAGCTGGCCGACGACGAGGATGACTCAGACGCCGACGACGACGACGACGATCTGTCGTTCGACAACGACGACCTCGCCAATATCAGCGTCGACGACGGCATCGGCCTGTATCTGCGCGAAATGACGCGTGTGCCGCTCCTCACCAACGAAGAGGAAGTGCACCTCGCCAAAGCAATCGAACGCAGCCGCGCCGCCTCCCGCCGCCTCGGCAGCAAAGGCGACCGCGCCACGGATTCCGAACGCTCGAAATATGAGGCCTTCATCGAGGAGGGCCGCCGTGCACGCGAACATCTCATCAAGGCCAATACGCGCCTCGTCGTCTCCATCGCCAAAAAATACATGGGCCGCGGCGTGCCCTTTCTCGACCTGATCCAGGAAGGCAACCTCGGCCTCATGAAGTCGGTCGAGAAGTTCAACTACAAACTCGGCTTTCGCTTCAGCACCTACGCCACCTGGTGGATTCGCCAGACCATCACGCGCGCCATCGCCGACCAGAGCCGCACCATTCGCGTCCCCGTTCACATGAACGACCGCATCCGCCGGCTCTATAAAGTCACTCGCGAACTCGAACAAAGCCTCGGCCGCGCCCCTTCCCCTGCCGAAGTCGCCACCGAACTTGGCATCGATTCCGAACAGGTCGAGTGGATGCTCAAGGTCTCCTGGCGCCCGCTCTCGCTCGAACAGCCTATCGGCGAGGAAGAGGACAACGAGTTCGGCTCGTTCGTCGAGGACGAAAATACCCCCTCCCCCTCGCAGACGGTCTACGAAAATCTGCTCAAGGACAAGATCGAGGAAGTCCTCAATACGCTCACTCCACGCGAGCAACGCATCCTGCGCCTGCGCTTCGGCCTCGTCAACGGCCGCTGCTATACCCTCGAGGAGGTCGGTCAGAAATTCGGCCTCACCCGCGAGCGCATCCGCCAGATCGAGGCCCGCGCCCTCCGTCGCCTCCGCCACCCGCGGCGGTCCAAGCACCTCAAGGACTACCTAACCTGAGGTTTTTCATTGCACATTGCATATTTCACATTGCACATTCTGCGATCGAAGCCCATCACAGCTCAATGTGAAACGGGAAATGTGCAATATGAAATGTGCAATGTGAAATGCGCAATGTGAAATGCGCAATGTGAAATGCGAAATCCCATGCCTTCCAAGAAGTATTACCTCCTCTCGCTGGGCTGCTCCAAAAACACCGTCGACTCCGAAAGCATCTCGCAGCTGCTTGATGAATCTGGCTACCGCGGCGTCGAACTGCCCAGCCAGGCCGACGTCCTCATCGTCAACACCTGCGGCTTCATCGGCCCCGCCCGCGACGAAAGCATCGACAACCTGCGCGAACTGGCGCGCACCAAAAAGAAGGGCCAGCAGCTCATCGCCGCCGGCTGCCTCTCACAGCTCTGGGGCCCCAAGCTCGCCGCCGAAGTCCCCGGCCTTGATGGCGTCATCGGCACCCGCCGCTGGATGGACGTCGTCGATTTCATCGATCGCGTCCGCGGCCGCGCCCGCCCCGAACCGCTCTTCCATATCCCTGAAAATGTCCTCACCGTCGGCGACGACGAGAAGGGCGCCTGGCGCACCGCCATTCAGGGCGTCTCCGCCTACATCAAGATCGCCGACGGCTGCCGCCGCCCCTGCGCGTTCTGCACCATCCCGGCTATCAAGGGCACCATGAAGAGCCGCCCGCGCGAGCTCATCCTCAACGAAGCCCGCGCCCTCGCCGCCGAAGGCGTGCGCGAACTTGTCCTCATCGCTCAGGACCTCACCGATTACGGCTCCGACATCGGCCTCAAGGACGGCCTCTCGTACCTGATCGAGGATCTCTGCCGCATCGACGGCGTCGAATGGGTCCGCCTCATGTACGCTTACCCCGGCGCCGTCACCGATCGGCTCATCGAGGTCATGGCGCGCGAACCGAAGGTCGTCAAATACCTCGATATCCCGCTCCAGCACGGCCACCCTGCCACTCTGCGCCGCATGCGCCGCCCTTCGAATATCGACTGGGTCTACAACACCATCGGCAAGATGCGCGCCGCCATCCCCGGACTGTGCGTGCGCACAACGTTCATCGTCGGCTTCCCCGGCGAAACCGATGAAGAATTCGCCGGCCTGACAAAAATGGTCGACGATCTGCAGTTCGACCGCGTCGGCGTCTTCACTTACTCGTTCGAAGCCGACACCCCGTCCGGCGCGATGCCCAACCAGGTGCCCGCCGAAATTGCCGACGCCCGCCGCGACGCGCTCATGGAACAACAGCAGCGCATCTCGCTCGCCCGCAACCAGAGCTTCGTCGGCCGCACCCTCACCACTCTCATCGAAGGCGTCGATGAGAAAAAGGGCCTCTCTTTCGGTCGCTGCTTCCGCGACGCCCCCGAAGTCGACGGCCTCGTCATCGTCGAAGGGCTGGTCCCTCTCGGCGAAATGGTCCCGGTCAAAATCACCGGCGCTCTCGAATATGACCTCACCGGCTCCGTCGTCCAGGAACCGGCGCTGATCGTGCTCTGATCATGCAATTCCTGAAGCGCGCTCTCCTTTCCCACGTCTCCCACGTCTCCCACGTCTCCCACGTCTCCCACGTCTCCCACGTCCTCACTTCAAAGACAACGGGACTCGAGCGCACTTCAGGCGTGCTTCTTCACCATTTTCATCATGGCTAACCTCGCCCTCGTCCACGGCAACCTCGCCACCGCCGTGATCCTGTTCAACCTGATCCTCGGCGTCTGGGCCACGATCAAATATTTCCGCCGCGACGTCGTCGATGGCAATTTCGCCGGCGGCCTGGCGCTCAGCCCAATCCTCGGCACCGTGCAAATGCTGCTCGGACTGCTGCTCGTCGCCAACGCGTCTCCCAGCGCCGCCCGCCTGGTCCACTACCTGTACGGCGTGCTCGTGGTCATCAATATCCCCGCCGCGTTCGCCTTCACGCGCGGCCGCGACGACCGCGGCATGCTCGTGATTTATGCCGCCGTGCTCTTCTTCACCAGCGCATGCGGCGCACGCGCGTACATCTCCGCACACGCAGGCGGCGTCTGAATTCATGGACGCATCGTTCGCTCTCTGCACTCTGCCGCTCGCCGTCGGCATCCTCGGCACACTCCTCGCCATGAGCGTGTTCGGCCGCAAATTGCCCGGCGACCGCTCGCCTGAGGTGCACGAACTGCATGCGCTGCTCGCCCGCCGCGAACAAGAGCTCGAACAACTCGAAAACTCCGGCGCTGCCGCTGACGCACAATCCGTAACGCAGCAGGCCGATGTCGCACGCCTCACGTCTCAGGTCGAACAGCTCACCGCCGCCCACGACAACGCCGAGCAGCGCGCCGCTGCCGCCGCCGCCCAGGTCGCCGCGCTCAAGGTCGACCTGGCCGATGCCGTCGCCTCCCGCCGCGCCCTCGAAGATGACCTCAGCCGCCGCAACGACGACGTCGTCGCCCTCAACTCACGCCTCAGTGAAGCCCTCGATGAACTCACCGCGACGCGCAGAGCAAGAAAGTAGCCGCAGCACGCCTTCTTTTTTCACTACTTCACCACTTCACCCAATTTTCATTACTTCACCCAATGCACGCCCGATAATGCATCGGCCCTCCAGCACATGAACCCCAAACGCCGAATCTGGCTCCGCCGCACGCAGATGTGGCCGATCGACATCGCGCTTGCCACCCTCGGCGTCGCGCTCCTCATCGCCTGGGCCACCGCCAGCGCACCTCTCCCACCTCCACTCGGCGCCGTTCCAACGCCAGCCCTCACCGTCGGCGCTCTCTCCGCACCCATCGGCCAGCCACGCACCATCTCCGGCCGCGCCGCCCCGAACACCCGCCTCATCCTGCTCGAGGATTCTGCTTCGCTCAACGCCGCCACAACCGCCGACGCCGCCGGTCATTTCACCTTCGACCTGCCGCCCGCCTCTACTCCAGGCCCGTGGAATATCTCCGTTTACGCCGAAGCCGATCTCTCGCAGCTCAATTCATTCAGCTCGTTCACCCCCCTCAGCTCACTCGCCCCCCGCTGGTCGTCCGCCCCCATCCTTGTGCAGGGTGAAGCTCTCCCTCTCCCAACTCTCACCGCAACACCCACGGCAACACCCACCCGCACGCCGTCCCCCACACGCACACCCGCGTCGACATTAACCCCGACGCCAACTGCCACGCCGTCGCCATTGCCCTCCCCGTCTCCATCTCCGTCTCCATCTCCGTCTCCATCTCCGTCTCCGCTGCCCGCTGTCACCCCAAGCTCCACCAACATCCCCGCAGCCACCTCCACGGAGACCGTCGTCATCGCCCCGGAACCACCGACGCCGACGTCCGAGCCGACTCCCGATGGCTCTACTCCAATCACCAACACCTTCACGATCCTCGGCGACACCATCCCACTCCTGCCCGAAAGCGGTACAACGCCGACGCAACCGCTCGATCCTGCATCAACCCCCACAAGCACCTTCTAACACCCCTACAATACTTTCTCCTTATCCTCTCCCCTATTCCCTCTGCCCTCTCCTCTTCTTCCCTCTCCCCTTCTTCCCCCTATTCCCAGCATGAACAACCAACTCGGCCTCTTCCGCAACCTGATCAACCACGGACGACTGGTGCTGCGCCTGATGACGGACGGTCGCGTGCCCATTTATCTCAAGGCGCTGCCGATTGCCGCACTCGCCTATCTGGTCTGGCCCTTTGATTTTCTGCCCGACCTGCTGCCGTTTCTCGGCCAGCTCGACGACCTGGCAGCCATCCTGATCGGCCTCGAAACGTTCATCGCTCTCTGCCCACAGGACGTCGTAGCGCAGATCCGCGCCGAACTGCGCGGCGAGCAGCCGTTCTCCAAGAACACCGGCGAAACCATCGACGGTCAGTGGAAAGAGTAGCGGCGACTGCCAACGAACAACTTTCCGCACGCCACGCAGTGGTAAAACATTTCTCTTCGCGCGGGTGTATCTAAGAGCGCGGGCAGCCATCTGCCGGCGGCAGCACCGTCCGACGACCGGCCTCAACGCGCCGCCAGCCGACGCGTCGGCCGCCCGCGCTCAGCCCAGCCCGTTCCGCTGCGATGCGAACGGCCACGTCGAAGCCGCCCAGCTCGTCGACCAGCCCGCGTTCACGCGCCTGCTCGGCAGTCCACACTCGTCCGCCGCAGATTTCCTCAAGCGATTCGTCGTTCACCAGCCCACGCCCTTCGGCCACGATCGCCTTGAAATCGTCGTACACGCGCCGCATGCCGCGCTCGAGCGCGCCACGCGAATGCTCATCGAGGGGAGATGCGTCGCTGTACAGCAGCGCGTTGGCGCCGCGCGCGATCGACTCGCGATGCAGGTTGAGCTTTTCGAACGCACCGCGCGTGTTCGGCTTGATCGTAATCACGCCGATGCTGCCGGTGATCGTCTGCGGCTGCGCCACGATTCGCTGCGCCAACGCCGCCACGTAGTAACCGCCCGACGCCGCCACGCTCGACAAATACGCCACCACCGGCTTCTTCGTCCGCACCCGCCGCACTTCGCGCGCAATCAGGTCCGATGCCAGCGCATCGCCACCGCCTGAATTCACGAACAGCACGATCGCCGCAATCGATTCATCCCGCTCAGCTCGCCGCAGCGCCTGCACCACGGCCGTCGATCCGGCCGTACTCGATCCGAGAATCGGCAGCGGGATCGGGCTGCGCATCCCCTGCCCGCGCACGATCATCCCCTCGATCGCCACCACGCCAACGCCGCGCGCTTGTCCCGGCCGCGGCGACAGACGAATCGTTTTTTCTGCGTCGTGCCAGTTTTCCAGGATGCGCGGCGCGGCCCTCTTCCTGCGCACCGGTTCTATGGGCGACGCAGTGGCCAGCCAGCCCTCCAGCTCGTCCTCGTACAGCGCCGCATCGATCAGCCCGGTCGCACATGCCTCGCGCGCGCCCAGCGGTGCCGCATCGATCCACGCACGCGCCCGCTCGTTCGTCATCGCGCGCCCAGCCGCGATCCCACGCACCAGCTCATCGAAGCGCGCATCCAGCAAACTCTCCGCCTGCGCACGCGCCTCCGGGCTGAATTCCGCACGCGCCCACGTATCGCCTGCACTTTTGTACGGCGATACATTCACCACGTCGACGCCGATGCCCAGGCGCGCCAGCAGGTCCTTGAAAAAAATATACTCACCCGCCACCCCGACCACACCCCACTCCGCGCTCGGCGGCATCACGATCGCATCACACGCACACGCCAGGTAATACTGGAACGGGTCGAGCCGCTCGGCGTACGCGATCACGCGCCGGCCGGATGCACGAAAGCGTTCGATCTCGGCGCGCAGGCTCTGGTACACCGCCGGTGAAGCCTCGCATTCGATCCGCAACACCACACCGCGCACACGCCGGTCGCTGGCCAGCCGCTCGAATCTGCTGCGCAGCGACGCCACGCTCAACGACGCCTCACCGCCTACGCCCGCGCGCGCCGCCAGCTTCGGCAACAGCCCCGCCTCGGCCGTCGGCAACTCCTCGATCTGGCCACTCAGGTCGATCAGCACGTGAGATGAAAGGGAGCGGCGCGCGCGCAAAAAATTGCGGAGGGAAAGCAAAAGTGTCACACCGTCTAGTGTAAGGGGCTCTTCTCTACTCCTTCTTCCACCGCCCCACCACCGTCATTCCATCCGGCACGAGCGCACGTGCGCCAAATGGCGCGAACGGCCTGAGCGGCTCCGGCAGACGTTCGGGCAGCGCGACAATGCCGAAGATCGCGCCCTCAGCCGGCGGGTTCGCCCCTTCGATCAGCGCCATGCCCATCAAAAGTCCCTCGGTATCCTGCGCGCACGACGTCACCGTGCCGACGACGCGGCCGCGCCGGTCGAGCACCGGGTCACCCAGTTTGCTCGGGCGCACGCCCTTCTCGCTCATGCGAAAGCGCACCAGCCGGCTCTTCGCTGCGGCGGCGCGCACTGCGTAGGCGCCCTTGCCGATGAACTCGGCCGGCTTCTGCTGCTTGACGAAGTTGTCGAAGCCGATGTGGAACGGCGCCAGCCCAAGCGGGCCAGCCAGCTCGTGACCGTAGAGCGGCAGGCCGGCCTCGGTGCGCAGCGAGTCGCGCGCCGCCAGTCCGCACGGCCGCGCACCCGCGCCGAGCAGCGCCTCCCACAGCGCCACGGATTCGTCCGGGTGCACAAACATTTCGTACGCCAGGCGCTCGCCGGTATAGCCGGTGCGCGACACGAACGCGCGGCGGCCAGCCAGCGTCGTTTCGAAGATGCCCGCCCACGGCAGCGCATCGAGCATCGTCCCGGCCACTGCGTCCGGCAGCAGCGCCTTCAGAATCGCCGGCGCACCCGGCCCCTGCAGCGCCAGGTCCACACGCATATCGACGCCGGCCGCCGGGTCGCGCAAATCCCGCAGATCACACGCATATTCGCCTGCGTTCTGCCGCCGCAGCCACTCGATGTCCACCTCGTTGTTCGCGGCATTCACAACGACGAGATAGCGCTCCGCAGCGATGCGGTAGATCATGACGTCGTCAATCACCTCACCGGCGTCATCCAGCAAGTATGCATACTGACTGCGGCCGACGGCGAGGCGCGCCACGTCGTTCGTAGCCACGCGGTCCAGGAATGCGCAGGCGCGCGGGCCGCGTGCGTCGAGCACCCCCATGTGGCTCACATCGAACAACCCGACGCCGCTGCGCACAGCGAGATGCTCTTCACGCGCCGAGCTGTACCACACCGGCATATCCCATCCGCCGAAGGGAACCATCTTGCCGCCGAGCGATTTGTGCGTGGAATGCAGCGCCGTTTGCTTGAGCATGCGCATGATTGTAATGACGCGTAACGACGCAATGACGCCTTCGAAACGAAGGAAACGTACCCGGCTTCTAAGAAGCCGGGTACGTTTCCTTCGTTTCGAAGGTCACTATTGCCCCAGCTGAACTGCCACCCGCACCGCCGGCCCCTGCTCGACGCCGTCACTCGCCGGCTGCATGCGCAATTCATACCGCCCAGGCGCCGTGCCGGGCGGCAGCGTCAGCAGATACACCCCGGTAATCTCGTCTTCGTAGTGAAACCACGGGAACCCGCTGCGCGCAATCAGCGGCTCGCCCTGCGCCACGGTGCGTCCTGCGGAATCTCGCAGAGCCAGGCGCACGCGCGTGTCCCACGGGAGCGTCTCATACGGCACGCTGCGCCAGAAGCAGGTGACTTCGAGCGTGCCTCCCTCGACGCCGACGGGCGTCGTGCGCAGCTGCGCACAGCCTTCGCTGCGCAGTGAACCGGCCGCGCCCACCGTCGGATCGATGTCAAATTCCGTGCGCGGCGCCGGCGTCGGCAGCGGCTCATACCCCGCCCCGAAGCGGTAGTGCACCAGCGCATAGCCGCGCGGAAATTCGTGCACCTCGCTCGGGCCGTTCACCGCCGACTGGCGCTGCAGCAGCATGTCGACAGTCTCTGCCGGGTCGCCGAACGTGCGCTGATACGTCAACAGCCACACACCGTGGCGGCCGGCGGCTCGGTTGAGCAGCGCCGCGGCGCCGTCGTAGCTCAGCATGCCGTTGCGCGCGCCGAGCGCCGCCGCCGGCACAGCGTTCCAGCTCCGCCAGCCCGGCTCGAGGACAGCAGCCCGCGCAGCAGGATCGGCGAAAATAGCCAGCGCCATTTCGTCCGGCGCCATGCGCGCCTGCGCCAGGCGCGTCGCCTCCCGAAACGCCGGGTCGGCGTTGTACGGATCGTCAGCCAGCTGCGCCACACCGAACCCTGCCGCTGCGCCGCACACAAGCGCTGCCGCCACACCGCGCGACAGCCGCAGCACCGCCGGTCGGCTCGCGCGCCACACGGCCCGCCCCAGCCAGCGCAACGCTTCGCTCGCGGCCATGCACAGCGGTGTGCTCACAATCAGCGCGTACTGCGGCCATTTGTTCGGGTAGATCAGCAGAAAAACAAGCCCGAACGCCAGCCACAGCGCATACACGCGCCGACGCTTCCAAAGCGCCGGAATGCCCGCAGCAGCGCCGACCGCGATCAAGGCGTCCAGACGCAGTGGCAGCGCCGCGTCATTGCGAGCGACGGCCGCGCCGATCCATCCAAGCGGCTGCCACCAGACGAACTTTTCCGTGTTCACCACGCGCTCGACGGCGCTGGCGTTCTGCGCATGAAAAAGCACCGAATCGCGCAGACGCACGATCGGATCGCTCCAAAGATACGGCGATGCAGCAAAAAAAACTGCCAGCGCAGCAATTCCCCACGGCAGCAGCGGAGTCAGTCGCCCCACTGCCGCACGCAGCGAAGTCCGCGGCAGTTCGAGCAAAGCGTCGATCACTATGGCGATGGCAACGACACAGTACAGGTACTTGCCGGCGGCGGTGAGGCCAAGCATGACAGCAGAAACGGCCAGCCAGCTTCCCCAGCGCCCCCGCGAGCGGCGCCACGCAGCGAGGCACAGCAACGCCGTCAGACCCGGCAGCGCCTCCAGCATCACGAGCGAAGTGTATTTTGCGTGGCCGCTGTGCACGGCAAGCAGCAGCCCAGCGAGCGGGTCGACCAGCGCCAGCGTCGCCACGTGCGCAACTCCGCCCACCGCCGCAGCCATACGCACAACGCGCAGCAATTCCGGCGGCGCCGCGACATTCGGCAGGATGAGCACCGGCGGCGCTTCCGGCACCACCAGCGCCGCCGCCCCGAAATACAGCTTCATCAGCTGCGGATGCTCAGGAGAGGCGTCTTCACGCAGCGCTGCCCAGTTTCCGGTGCGCATGGCATGGGCGTAAGCCTGCGCGCCGTTCAGGTACGTCGGCTCGTCGTAATCCAGCGGCAACGCACCTGCAGCAAGCAATCGCAGCGCCAATGCAAAAACGGCGGATAGCAGCGCTGCGATTATTTTCAGTTTCATGTTTCGTTCGAATCAAGTCATCGTCAGCCTTTCCGCAATCCGGTGACTACTCAGGCCTAAGTCGATATCTCCCGCAAGGTAACTACTCAGGCCTAAATCAGTATTTCCCGCGAAACGCGTTTCGCGTTGGAAAATGGATGGCCTGAGTAGTTACCCCGCAAGACAACACGACCCGCATAGTTACGAGATCGATGCTCTACTCGCCCCCGGTTTCCGGAAGCAGAATCACCGTGAAC
>CAXNFZ010000057.1:0-12736 GCA_964201495.1 Chloroflexota bacterium
ACGTGCTATTCCTTCCCCCGTAGGAGGAAGGAATAGCACGTTTCGCGTTGGAAAAATGGATGGCCTGAGTAGTTACTCGAAGCCGGAAGTGATTCAGGCCCGTTCGTCAAAAACTGAGCGGCCTGAGTCGTTGCCGATACCCTGATTCATGATTCCTCTCAAGCTCGAACTGCGTAATTTCATGGCCTATCGCGAGGCGGACCCGCTTGATCTGAGTGGGTTGCACGTGGTATGCCTGACTGGTGACAACGGCGCCGGCAAAAGCACCCTTTTGGACGCGATGACCTGGGCATTGTGGGGACAATCGCGCGCAAATCGCGATGATGAGCTGATCGCACAGGGCGCGACCGAGATGCGCGTGGGGTTCACGTTCAGCGAAGGCCGGGAGATTTTTCAGGTGGTGCGCACGCGCAGGCTCGGCAAGGCCGCCAAAGGTAAGCCGGCGACGTCGAGCGGCACGCTCGATTTTTTGATCCGTGACGACGCGGTGAACGGGTGGCGCACGATCACAGAAGGCAAGGTTTCCGAGACGCAGGCGAAGATCGAACGCACGCTGAGCCTGAGCTACGACACGTTCATTAATTCGGCATATCTCAAACAGGGGCGTGCCGACGAATTCACGGTCAAGCCCCCTGGACAACGCAAGCAGCTGCTGGCCGAAATTCTGAATCTCGACGTGTGGGGTGAGTACGAGGAGCGCGTCAAGCAGCGTTTGTCGATGCTCGAGCGAGAGACCTACAAGCTGCAGCATGACTTGAAGCAGTCTGAGGAAGAGCTGGCGCGTCTGCCGGACTTCGAGCGTCAGCTGGGTGAGGCGCAGACGGCGCTCGATGCGGCGAAAGAGGAGATGACGCGCGCCGATGCTGCGCATCGCGAACTCATGCTGCTGCGCGATCGTGTGCGCGGGATTCGTGCACAAATTGGGCAGGCGGAGGGTCGCATGCGCGTGCTTGACGCGGATCTGCAGCGCGCGTCGACGGAGCACGAGAGCACGCTGGAGCGCATGCGGCGCTGCCAGGCAGCGCTCGATCAGCGCGCAGAGATCGAAGCTGGTTTTGCAGCGCTCGAACAGGCGCGCGAGCAGAATGAACAGTGGAATCTGAAGCTGTCCAGCATGGTCGAGCTGAACGGGCGCAAAAGTGCAGCCGAGGCGCGCATCACAGAGGAACGCCACAAGCTGGAGCGCATTTTTGAATCGGTGAGCAAGCGAGTGCGCGATTTGAATGCTGCAGCGGAGTTCTCTGCGAATGAAAAGCAATGGACGGCAGTGCGTGCGCGGCTGCAGCAACTGACGGCCGACGCCGGGCGTATGGCGGTGCTGAACGCACAACGCTTGCACGCTGGTGAAGAGCTCGGCGGAATGCGCAGCCGCAACGAGACGCTCAAGCGCGAGATGAATGAAATCAAACAGCGCATGGAGGCGCTGAGTCGCGTCGGCGCGATCTGTCCGGCGTGCGGGCGCGAGTTGATCGAAGTCGATCGGCAGCGTCTGCTTGAAGAATGGCGAGCGCGCGGCCGTGAGAAAGGCGACGAATGGCGTGCCAACGACGTGCGCATGAAGCAGATGACGGAAGAGCGCAGCAGGCAGGACGCGGAGGTATCGACGCTCGAGGTGGACCAGCGCAGCGTGCCAGCGTTGCAGCGAGACGAAGCCGCGCTCACCGAGAAGCGTACGCGCGCGGCCGAAGCGGCGGCTGCTTTGCCAGGCGCCATGGCAGAACTGGCTGTCGCCGAGGCGAATCTGCGAGCTGAGGAGTATGCCGCAGACGCGCGTGCGGATTTGCGCCAGGTGGAAGCTGAGCTTGCGGTGCTGGGGTATGACCTTGCTGCGCATCAGCATTTGCGGGCGCAGGTTTTGCCGGGGCTGCAGGGGTTCGTTGTGCGCAAAGCGGAGGCGGATCGCGCTGAGGCGGGCTTGCAGGCGGAACGCACGGCAGCGGGGTCCCTGCAGGCGCAGGTGGATCTGCTGCAGGAAAAGCGTGCAGAAGAGGGACGTGCTTTGGACGAGTTGCGCGCGGTGCTCACGGCGGCGGAGGCGGGATTGGCGGACGCGCCGGCGGCTGAGCGTGGGCTGCTGGCTGCACAAAAAGCGATGCAGGACTGGCAGATTCGCTTCGGCGTTGCCAACCAGCGTGTGCAGGCGTGTCGCTCGCTCGTGGGCAGCGCAGCGCGCACCTCTTCCGAGCTGCAGGTGCTGCAACGCCGCGGTGCGCTGCTCGAAGAACTCCGCACGGCATGTGGCCGCAATGGTGTTCCGGCCATGATTATCGAAAGCGCTCTGCCGGAGCTCGAGGCGAGCGCAAATGAGCTGCTCGGCCGCATGACGAACGGCCGCATGAATGTGCGTTTCGACACACAGCGAATGTCGCAGAAGGGCGATGCGATCGAAACGCTCGAAATCCGGATTGCGGACGAGGTCGGCGAGCGCGCCTACGAGCTATTCTCGGGCGGCGAGGCATTTCGAATTAACTTCGCGGTGCGAATCGCGCTGAGTCGGATGCTGGCGCGGCGGGCCGGCGCTGCCTTGCGCACGCTGTTTATCGACGAAGGCTTCGGCACTCAGGATGCGCAGGGGCGCGAGAGACTGGTCGAGGCAATCAAGGCGATCGAGACGGACTTCGACCGTATATTTGTCATCACGCACATCGATGAACTCCGGGACGCGTTCCCGGCGCGCATCGAGGTGACGAAGAGCACACGCGGAAGTGGGGCGAGGGTGGTTTGAGGGTGACGTGAGTGGTGTGCCCGGGCGCTGCGCGTGCTTACGCGAATTCCTGCAGAACCTGCAGCAATTCGTCGGCGGCTGCTTCATCGATCTTCACCGGCTCGTGCTGCGAATGGATGGATAGATGCAGCTCACGCACGCCGTCGGCGTAGTGGCTCGGATCCTTGAGGCCATCTGCCTCAACCATTTGTGAGACGCGCTCAAGCGCCCAGCGATCGCGTTTCGTGGCGGCGCCGACGCGCAGCATGCGCCGCACTCGCAGAAGAGCCAGCCGGTCGAGCTCATCTTCGGCGGTATCCCGCAGCTCCTCGCCGATATCGCGCAGCGTCTGCTGCAAATGCAGCGGGAGCGCGATTTCGTGTGAGCCGGCTTCGAAATGACGGATGGAAGTTTCCATCCAGTGCAGCAGCGCTGCAACGCGGTCGCCGATTGGGCTGCTGAACTGCAGGTGCAGCACTTCGTCGCAGACGGAGCACGCTGCACGCATGTCATCCATCTCATCTGAAACCGCCGTGCCTCGTGCGGCAATATTCGTGATGCGATCTCCCTGTGCTGCCCGCAGAAGTGCTGTCTGAAATTTCATTGTTGTCCTCCAATTGCTCATCCTATCTTGCTCCTTGATTTTGATAATGTCACTCTGCGTATGACTTGAACAAACGACGTACGAACATACGACGCTGTGCGTTTTTAGCTGTATGGGGAAAATGGAAATTTAAGGTTGAGGGGGGTAATGACTAGTGATACGATTAATTCGTTAGCAACGACTCTGCTTTCGTCGATTTTTCGCTGAATGTGCCAGTCGCTGTTGCCCCAAGGGATGTCTGACCGAAGGGACCCGGCGCAGTGAATTCAGTGACCTGAAAGAGATCATCAGAGGAGTGACGAATTTTATATACGCGCCTGGAGTGCCATGACGAAATCAACGAAGTGTCCACATTGCTCTGCTCCGATTCACCTGCCTGAGGGTGACAACTGGGCACCCATCAAGTGCAATTTCTGTGGATTAGTAGTCGCGATCAGCGACTATGCTAGCCCTGTGAAGTCGAACGAACTTTCATTTGAACGGGTCGAGCAGGTCAGTCCAGTCGAACGTGTCGAAAACGAGGAGACCGCAGCAGTGGTGGAGCAGCCGCGAGAAGAGCTGCCGACGAGTGAAGCGGTATCCACGCCCACCGTATTGAGCGAACCGACTGCTGAACCTGTGCCAGCCACGCGTGTAGAACACGTAGAGCCAGAGCCGGTGATGGTTGCAGCGATTCCGGAAGTGCCTGCTGCTGCACCGCAGCGATCGGTTCCGGAGCCTGTGAGCCCGGTAGTGGAGCGTCCGGCGCCGCCGATGCCTTCCGAGCTGAAAGAGCAGCGGCGTGGACGGGAAACTGTGCCTGTTCCGGCCCCGGTCTCGACGACGATGCCTGTCGTTTCACAAGCAGACGCCACCAGCGCCGATTTCACCCCGGATGCGTATGACGCTGAGGACAAAGATGCGCCGAGTATCTGGAATACCGTGGTGATGGTGGCCTGCATTGCTCTGGTGATTCTTTCCGTAGTGCTGGCTGTCGTGCTGGTCTACAACTCCTGATTTGACACTTCGACTCGAGCAGCAGCAAATTGCCGGTTGGCGTGGGGGGCGGCTCGCTGTGGCGGCCGTCCCCGGCAGCGGAAAGACGCATACGCTTGCTGCACTCGTGGCTGAACTTTTGCGCAGCGGAGCGGTTCCCGGTGAAGCGGAACTGCTCGTCGTCACGTTCACGAATTCGGCGGTCGACAATATTCGCGCGCGCGTGCGCCGTCTGCTGGCTGAAGCCGGCCTTCCGGATGGCGGCTATCGGGTGTTCACGCTGCATGGGCTGGCCAGCTCCATCCTGCGGGAGCGGCCGGATCTGGCGGGCGTCACCAGCGACTTCGGCGTTGACAACGAAATCAGCGGCACGGCTTCGATGCACGAAGCGGCGCGCTGGTTTATTCAGGAGAATATTCTGGCCTGGCGCAGTTACCTGCGTGACGACATTTCTCCGCATCAAGTGTCCAGGGTTGAGGATCAATGGCGCGAACAGACCATGCAGGTCGGCCAGGCTGTGACGTCTCTGGCAAAAAATCTGCGCATGCGCGCCGCCGACGTGCGTCGTCTTCTTCAACATGTCGACCCCTTGCAGCAGATGTCCCCCTTCCTTTACATGGGCGCGGATATCTACGAGCGTTACGAAAGAATTTTGCAGGCGGGTGGTCGCCTTGATTTCGACGACCTGATCTGGGGGGCGATTCGTGCGATGGAAGCAGATGCGGCGTTTCGCACCCGGCTGGCGGCTCGCTACCCGTATATTCTGGAGGACGAAGCCCAGGACAGCACGCCGCTGCAGGAGACGATTTTGTCGCTGCTGTCGCGTGAGCATGGCAACTGGGTGCGGGTCGGTGATCCGAATCAGGCGATCATGACCACGTTTACGTCTTCCAACGTCAAATTCTTTCGGCGATTTCTGGAGCGGTCGGACGTGCAGCGCCTGCCGCTTTCGGTGAGCGGCCGCAGTGCGCAGCGCATCATCGATTTGGCGAATCGCCTGGTCGACTGGAGCGTGCAGTCGCATCCGGATCCGGACGTGCGTGTGCGGGCGCTGAGCGGAGCGGTGCGAATTGTGCCGACGCCGCCGGGAGATTTGCAGCCGAACCCTCCCGATGCGTCCGCCGGCATCTGGGTGCGCGGCTATGACGACGAAGACAGTGAGCTGCTCATGACTGCACAAAACGCCGCCAAGTACGTGCGAGCTGATCGCGGGCGCACCTGTTGCATTCTGGCTCCGTCGAATCGCATTGGCGACGCGGTCGTAGCGCAGCTGGCGAAGATGCAGGCGCAGGGAGAAACGCTGTATCACGACCAGCTTTCGAACAAGCAGCCGGTGCGCAGTGTATCGAAGCTGCTGGCGGCGACGGTTACGTTCTGTGCGAAGCCGGCGCAGGCGTCGACGCTGGCCGATCTGTATGCGGCGATGTTCGAACACGGCGGCGCTGAGCAGCGTCTGATCGGTGAGGCAGTTTCGCCCGGATCCGGAAAGCAGGGCGAACTTGCAACGCTGCTCAAGAGCGTGGCGGTCGAACGTCTGCTCTTTCCGGTGCCGGGTGGGGATCCGCCGCTGGCGGCGAAGGTAAAAGTGGAGCCGCAGCAGCGAACCGTGCTGGAAAAAATTGGGCGAGTGGCTGCGCGCTGGCTGCGCGCGAGCGTGCTGCCGATCGATCAGTTCCTGCTGACCGTCGCTCAGGACGCCTTCGAAAGTGAAAGTGATCTTGCGTTGTCGCACAGCCTGGCAGTGGCAATGCGGCGGTTCGCGGCCCAGAACCCGAACGCGCAGCTGGATGATTTTGCGCAGCTTCTCTCTGACATCGCCACCAACCGGCAGAAATTTTTAAGCAGCCTGCTGCTCGATCCTCCGTTCGAGCCGGTTCCGGGCGTGATCACCGTGACGACGCTGCACAAGGCCAAGGGGTTGGAATGGGACGGGGTGTTCATGGTTGGGGTGAACGACGGGGAATTTCCCGCTGATGTCGATGGCGCTTTTCGCGGCGCTGCGTGGTACCTCGGCAACCGCGAGCCTGTGCTGGAGGCGCGCACACAGCTGCAGACGCTCGCCGACGTGGCGGCTGGCGAAGTGACGACTGCCGACGTCGATGCAGCGCTGCGTGAAGCGCACATCGAGTATGTTTCCGAACGGATGCGGTTGCTGTATGTCGGCGTCACTCGCGCTCGTCGGCATCTGATCCTGGCCTGGTCGAAGCGTGGGATAGGCCGGGGGCGTGAGCGTTCGCTGGCGACAGTGGTGGGGGCGTTGACATGACGAAGCTCGATCCGGAGTTTATTTTCAGCCAGCAGAGTCTGGCAGATTTTGCGGACTGTCCGCGGCGGTTTTATCTGCGCTACGTGCAGCGCCAGCCGTGGCCGCAGCTCGAGGCTGCGCCTGAAGAGTTCGACGTGCCGGCCTATCGGGATTACTTGCGCAAGGGCGCGGCATTTCATCGCTGGGTTGAGCGGCACTGGCTTGGCCTGCCTGCTGCGGACGGCGCGACGGCGGCGGATCTGGCTGCCGACGCCGAATTTGCGCTGTGGTGGCGGCGGTTCGAGGCGGAGAATTTTTCTGCATTGCCGGTCACGCGCATCCCGGAGCTCGAGGTGCTCGCGCCCCTGGGTGAGTTCGCGCTGACTGCAAGGTTTGACCTGCTGGCAGTCGATGAGGTGAGCGGGCGGGCGGTGGTGGTGGACTGGAAGACGATGCGCGGCGAACGGGCGATGCGATCGGATTTTCTGCGCGAGCGTGTGCAGACGCGCGTTTATTTGTATGCGCTTGCAATGGCGGGCGGTCCCTATCGTGGAGAGGTGGATGGCCCGCCTGGCTGTGAATTTCACTACTGGATGGCCAATGCGCCTGGGGATCGCTGGGTTCGATTCGTGTACGATCTGGCTTCGTTCGAGCGCGATCGTGCGTATCTGACCTCACTGAGCGTCGATGCGGCCGCGCGCGATGGAGAAGCGGAGTTCGAAATGACCGATGATCAGCGCCGGTGCGCGACATGCATGTATCGCACGCTTTGTCGCCGGTCTGACGCGCAAATGCATGCAGCCGAGTGGGTCGACGACGATCAGGAATTCGAGTCTGCGGAGACGCTGGAGTACTAAAATGGAAAAGCAAGGGCAGTTTATCGGACAGAGCTATCTGAATCTGGAGACGTATCGTCGCAGCGGCGAGGCTATGCCGACGCCGGTGTGGTTCATCGAAGAAGATGGCATGTTCTACATCCGCACGATGCGCAACGCCGGCAAAGTGAAGCGTGTGCGCAATGTCTCGCGCGTGCGCATCATGCCATGTGGTCAGCGTGGTGAACCACGCGGTGAGTGGGTCGAAGGGCAGGCCACGATCGTCGATGAAGCGGCGTCCGCGCATGTGAACGGCCTGCTGAACCGCAAATACGGCCTGTTGAAGCGTTTGTTCGACCTGATGCAGCGCGGTCGCGGCCACGATGTGATTAAAGTCGAAGTACAGCAGAACTAAAGCAGAACTAAAGCAGAACCAATAGGTATAAACATGAAAGGACTTATCCTCAGCGGCGGCAAGGGCACGCGCCTGCGCCCGCTCACCTTTACCAGCGCTAAGCAGTTGATTCCGCTTGCGAACAAGCCCGTGCTTTTTCGCGTGATCGAGACGATTCGCGACGCAGGTGTGACAGACATCGGCGTGGTCGTCGGCCCGCCGACCGACGAGGAAGTAAAAGCGCAGGTGGGTGACGGCTCGCGCTG
The DNA here is from genome assembly GCA_964201495.1 of Chloroflexota bacterium. GTDB lineage: Bacteria > Chloroflexota > Anaerolineae > J036 > Brachytrichaceae > CANJQH01. The sequence goes on from CAXNFZ010000057.1 coordinate 8,004, forward strand.
GGGTGTGAAGATTACGTACATCACGCAGGATCGGCCGGCGGGGTTGGCACATGCGGTGCGCATCAGCCGTGATTTCATCGGTGACGAGCGTTTCGTGATGTTCCTGGGCGACAACTGCATTCAGGGGGGCATTCACAAACTGATTCGGCAGTATGCCGAATCCGACTTCAATAGCCAGATCGTGCTGAAGCGCGTGGCTGATCCGCGCTCATATGGCGTGGCGGTGCTGCGGCCTGATGGCGGCATCGACCGGCTGATCGAGAAGCCGAAGGACCCGCCGAGTGATCTTGCGCTGGTCGGCGTGTACATGTTCGACAAGCACGTCTTCGAAGCGGTTGAGGCGATCCAGCCTTCGTGGCGCGGCGAGCTCGAAATTACCGACGCGATTCAGTGGCTGGTCACGAACGGCCGCAAGGTCTTTCCGTACGTGCATACCGGCTGGTGGGTGGACACTGGCAAGCGCGAGGACATGCTCGAGGCGAACGCGCTGGTGCTCGAAGAGCTGGTGCCCAGCGTCGAGGGCACGATCGAGAACTCTGAAGTGGATCAGCGTGTAACGGTGGAAAAGGGTGCGGTGATCCGCAACAGCATCGTGCGTGGGCCGGCAATCATCGGCGAGAACACGCGCATCGAGAATGCGTATATCGGCCCGTTCACCAGCATTCATAACGACTGCGTGATCGAAAATGCCGAGATCGACCGCAGCATCGTGCTGGAACATTGCGAGATCCGCGACCTTCCGGCGCGTATTCATGACAGCCTGATCGGTCGGCGCTCGGTGGTGAACCGCGCGGCGCAGAAGCCGCATGGATATCGGCTGATGCTGGGCGACTACAGCCAGGTTGGGCTCGTATAGATACGCGTGACGGAATGGACGAAATTTTCTTCGACTGCGACAGCACGTTGTCCTCAATTGAGGGCATCGACGAGCTGGCGCGCCTGCGGGGTGTGGAAGAGCGCATCGCGGCGCTGACCAACGCGGCAATGGACGGCAAGATTCCGCTGCAGGAGGTCTATGCCGAGCGCCTGCGCCTGCTGGCGCCCAGGCGCTCTGATCTGCGCGCAGTTGAAGAGGCATACAAGAAGACGGTTGTGCCGGGCGCGCGCGAGGTGATTCGTGCGCTGCAGGACCTGGGCAAGCGGGTATTGATCGTGAGCGGTGGGTTAGCGGATGCAGTCGTCGGTTTCGGCATATGGCTGGGCGTGGCGCGTGAAGATATTTACGCCGTCGGCCTGAGCTACAACGCGCTGACGGGAAAGTGGTGGGACTACCGAGCCGATGTTTCCGGCGGCAATCCGAACGAAGAATATCTGATGTACGACGACAGCGTGCTGACGACGCAGAATGGCAAGATCGAAGTCATCATGGCTGCGCGCACGCCGGGGGCGCAGGCAATGCTGATCGGTGACGGGTCGAGCGACCTTGCGGCGGTGCCGGCAGTCGATTTATTCGTCGGATTCGGCGGCGTGGTGGCTCGGCCGATCGTCGCCGCCGGCGCGCCGGTGTTCATTCGCAGCGCGTCTCTGGCGCCCGTCATGCTGCTGGCCACGCGCGATGGGTATGCAGAGAACTACCCGATCAAGCAGCAGGCACGGTTGATCATGCAGGAGCAGCCGGACGCGATGCTCTGGAAGAAGGCATAAACCCGGCTACAATTTCTTCTTACATGGGAGCATTTCGTGTATTCGGCCGCGCGCTGCGCAATATATGGGACGACATCCTGCCGCTTGGCCTGATGAATATCCTGACCTTGCTGGGTCAGGCCACGATTGTGCTCGGTCCGCCTGCGATGGCTGCGCTGCACGCGATGTGTCAGCGCGCAGCCGACGGCTACGCAATCAAGACTGAGGAATATTTTCAGGCCGCACGGAAGTATTTCGTGCGTGCGTGGCTGTTTGCAGCGCCGGCACTCGTCGTGAATGTGCTGATCGTGTGGAACATCGCGTTCTATGCCGATTTTCAGCAGGAATGGGCGGTGTGGGTGCAGGCAGCATGGCTGGCGGCGCTGTTGTTCTGGAACGCGGTGCAGTTCTACATGTTTCCGTTTTTGGTTGCGCAGGATGACAAGCGCTGGCTCATCGCGTTGCGCAACTCGGCGCTCACAGCGGGCGCAAACCCGTTGTTCACCCTTTTTCTGTTGGTAATAAGCGGCATGCTCGTCGGGCTGAGCCTCGCAGTGCTTCCGCTGTTTTTCTTTTTCGGCATGGTCGTGGTGGTTATGCCTGCCAACACCGCCATGCTCGATCGCGTCGCCGAATTTCAGCGCCGCCATGCGGAATCCTCCGCGCGTGCGCAGCCTGATGGAAGCAAGCGGTCGGTCTGACGGTCTCTGGAACTTGCACGATGCAGACCAGCATGGATAACCCCGATGATGAGCCGAAGGACGAGGTTGGTCGACCCGGCCTGCAGTTTGATGCGCTTGGCGATGACAGACGCGAAATCTATGATCGCATGCCGATGAACCCGCTGATCGATACGGCGGCTGCGCTGCGTCGTATGCCGGCGCACTGGCTGACGGCTGCGTGTCATGTGGCGTCGATCGACGTGGGTCCTGCGCAGAAAAATCGCAAGGCGCGCAGTGCAGCGCTTTTTTCTGTGCTGTTTACTGCACGGCGACTGGAGGAAATTGTCGCCGGCCTGCCGCCTCGTTCACGACGTGCGCTGTGCATTGTGCTGGAGTCGGGCGGCTGTGTGGCGTTGATCGCGTTGACGCAGGAATTCGGCGAGATGGACGGCGACGGCTGGCTATGGGACGATCGCCTGCCGACGTCGGTTCTCGGTGAGCTGCGCTCACGGGCGCTGCTGCATGTCGGACGTCTGCAGGTCGAACAGGACGGCGGCTTGCCGGATTTGCAGGTGCCGATCGCTGTTGTGCCGCATGACCTGCGCCCGTCGCTGTGTATGCTGTTGAATGTGTTCGTCGAAGAGGCGTTGGTGAATCTCGAATCGCCGCCGGCTGTGGACGACCTGAATGTCGCTCTGAACGGCGCACAGCGGTACTTCGACCAGCCCGACCACTCGCTGGGTCTGACATATGAGCAGGTCGTGGCTTTTCTGCGCACCTGTGTCGTCGAGGGTTTCTCGCCGAGCACCTGCTGGCAGCATCTGGATCTGCTGTTCGAATTTGCTGCGCACAACCTGCACGAGATTCGCACGATCGATGACCTGTGCGGCTTTCATCTCAGTGAGCTGGCGACAGAATTTGCGGATCAGCGGCAGGTTCGACGGTGGTTGCTGGCGCAGCGCCGAGCCTTGATCGAGACGGTGGATCGCCTGTACGGCTTTTTGCGCGAGCAGGGACTGGCGTCGGCCGATACGCACGAGGAAGTGACCTGCGCTGCGCGTATGTTGTTGTCCGGCAAGCGTCGCCTGAAACTCATTCGCCGTCCGGTTCCGCTCGGTGGAGAGGCCGTGTTCATGTATGACGACGAGAATGCGGCCGGACAGCGGACGTACACGATCAACCATCGACGAATTGCGGTGGTGTGGTGGAGCGAGTTCGATCAGGACTGGGACGCGCTGCTGATGCGGTGCGACGCGGTTGTCGACGGGCACCGCAAAGCGGAGATTGCGCGTGAACTGATGAATGCCGACGCGGCAGTCTGCGAGCTGCTGCTTGCGTGCGCCGACGAGGACGAGCCCGAATTTGTGGCACAGTGGTTTCGAGACGATCCTGTGCTTTTCGCAGCGGCCTGGTAGTCGACCCTGGACGCGCAACACACGAAAGATCTAAAGATCTTAGGAAGCACGTCGCGCGCACTGCGCAGGTCAGTTGATTTTTTGTCGCGAGCCACGTTATTTTTTCCCCCTGCGGAAAGAGGAATCACGTGGCTCGCGATGCGTCGTTCGGCTATTCCACCTGATTTGAGAGCGTGACATCGCCGACGCGGATATGGACCAGGTCGCCGGCTGCGAGGCTGAATGTCTCTGGCGGCACGATGCCGGTGCCCGTCATCAGCAGGGCGCCCTGCGGAAACGACAATTCGCGCATGAGGTAATCGGCGAGCTCCTGCAGGCCGCGCTTCATGCGAGCGATGCTGGTTTCGCCGGCGAAGGCGATTGCGCCGCTGCGTTCGATCTGAAGCGATACCGGCAGCTGCGCCATTTCTGCGGCCGAGCACAACACGATGCTGCCTGCCAGCGCACAGGAGCCGTCGTAGATTTTGGCCTGCGGCAGATACAGCGGATTTTCACCCTCGATATCGCGCGAGGACATGTCGTTGCCGGCAGTGTAGCCGACGATTTCACCTGCTGCGTTGATCACCAGCACCAGCTCCGGCTCAGGTACGTTCCATGTGCTGTCCTTGCGGATGCGCACCCCCTGGCCGTCGGCTCGCACACGCCAGCCGATCGATTTCATGAACAGCTCCGGGCGCTCGGCTTCGTAGACTTTCTGGTAGACGTCTGCGACGCTGGATTCGGCTTTGCGTGCATCACGGCTGCGCAGGTAGGTTACGCCGCTGGCCCACACTTCCTGCATTGCATCGAGGGGCGCGAGTGGTGAGCCGCTTGCGGCGCCGGCGCCGGCATTCGCGCGCAGGAAGGCGCCGATCTGCCCGGCCGGCTGCGCCAGCAGCGCGCCGAGGGTGAACGAATCGGCCAGCAGTGCGCCGTCGAGTGTCCAGCGCACGCCGGTGGGGGTGTTGATCTTGCTTATTTTCACGCTGAGAATTGTAGAGGAGTAGAGGGGGTATGCATATGTGCGGGAGTGACTAAACTCAAGGATATTCCG